>JANXTA010000135.1 GCA_025356395.1 Betaproteobacteria bacterium | reverse complement strand
GTCAGCAACGACTCGGGACTGATGCACGTGGCCGCCGCGCTGTCGCGTCCGCAGGTCGCGCTGTTCGGGTCGAGCGACCCGCGACACACGCCGCCGCTGTCACCGCACGCGAAGACGCTGTGGCTGCATCTCGATTGCAGTCCGTGCTTCGAACGCGTCTGTCCGCTCGGCCATCTCAACTGTCTCGTCGGCATCACCCCGCGACGCGTGTTCGATTCGATGCAGAATACGTCCCCCGCATTCCCCACGCGTCCGGTCGCCGACCGCTGAAGCGTCGCCGTCGTCACTCTTCCTCCATGGTCAAACTCAAGAGCCTGCACGCCACTCCCGAAGCCGTCGAGAGCGCGTTCTACGATGCGCTCGAGGCGGGCGATGTCGACGCCTTGATGGAGGTCTGGTCCGAGGACGAGGAGATCGTCTGCATCCATCCCGGCGGACCGCGCCTCGTCGGTCATCAGGCGATCGCCGGATCGTGGCGCGAGATCCTGTCCAACGGGCCGATCACGGTCCGGCCGTCGGACCCGCGGATCATGCAGGGCTCGCTGGTCTCGGTGCACAGCGTGCTTTCGCGCGTGATGGCCTTCGTCAAGACCGAGGGCCTGCCGCCCGGCGCGCAGCAGACCGGTCAGGCGATGTCGATCAACATGCTCGTCACGCACGTCTTCTTCAAGGGCGCGCAGGGATGGCGGATGGTGCTGCACCACGCGTCGGTCACGCCCCAGGACACCGAGACCATCCCATCGCCGGCCAGCGGCACGCTGCATTGACGCGCGGTAGCAGCCACACCGCTCCCTGGTGGCTGCCGGGCGCGCATCTGCAGACGATCGTCCCCGCCCTCTTCGCACGACGTGCGCCGGTCCGCTATGTCCGCGAACGCTGGGACACGCCCGACGGCGACTTCATCGACGTCGATCGCATGCCGACCTCGCAGGCACGCGGCACCACCCCGACGCTGGTCGTCTTCCATGGCCTCGAAGGCAGTGCGCAGAGCCGCTACGTCCTCGGGCTGATGGACGCTGCAGCGTCGCTCGGCTGGAACGGCGTCGCGCCGCACTTTCGCGGCTGCGGCGGCACGCCGAACCGCATGCCGCGCTTCTATCACTCGGGCGACAGCACGGAAGTCGACTGGGTCCTGCGACGGGTCGCCGCGGAACGCGCCGGCGACGCGCCGCTGCTGGCCGTCGGCATCTCGCTCGGCGGCAACATGGTGCTCAAGTGGCTGGGTGAACGCGGCGACGAAGCACGGACCATCGTTGCCGGCGCGGCCGCGATCTCCGCGCCGCTCGATCTAACGGCCGGTGGCGCGAGCCTCGGCCGTGGCTTGAACCGTCTCTACGCGAAGATGTTCCTGCGCACCTTGAAGGCCAAGAGTCGCCTGAAGCTCAGCCAGCATCCCGGTTTGTTCGACCATACGCGCATGGAGGCCGCACGCGACCTGCACGACTTCGACGACGTCGTCACTGCGCCACTGCACGGCTTCATCGACGCCGACGACTACTGGCGGCGCGCGTCGAGCAAGCCGCTGCTGAGCAAGATCGTCGTGCCCACGCTGATCCTCAACGCGCGCAACGATCCCTTCCTGCCGGCTTCCGCGCTGCCGCGAGACGACGAGGTCTCTCCATCGGTCACGCTCGAATTCCCGGATCAGGGCGGCCACGTCGGCTTCGTCGATGCGGGGCCCGACGGCGGCGACTGGATGCCGCGCCACGTCATGCGATTCCTCGCTGAAGCCCAAGCGACCCGACCCTCGCTATCATCCGGGTCTTGAGCGACTCCCCCTCAACAAGGTCCACGAATGGAAGATCTGGTCAGACAGGCTCTCGCGAAGTGGCCCGACGTGCCCGACTGCACCGGCTGGCTCACGCTCGACGCGCGCGGTCGCTGGCGAGTCGGCGAGGCGAGCGCCGGGCCGCGGCTGCCGATCACGCATGCGGCGATGAACGCCTTCATCAACCGCAACTATTTCTCGACCGGTCGCTGGTGGATCTTCCAGAACGGCCCGCAACGCGTCTTCGTCGAGCTCGAATACACCCCGTTCGTGTGGCGGCTGCATCCGCGGGCGAACGAGACGTGGGAGCTGATCGCACACACCGGCGTCTCGATGACGCCGTCGGCGGCCTGGCTCGACGACGAAGGGCGCTTCCTGCTGCTGGCGCACGCCATGGGCGGTGAGCCCGTGGTGGGCGTGGTCCACGACCACGACACAGCGCTGGTCGCCGAACTGCTGCGCAGCGACGACGGCGACGTGCTCGATGACGAGACCATCACCCGCCTGTCATCGTCGCTGGTCGATGCGGCCTCGACGACGGTGCCCGAGGCACGGCTGCACATCCGCATGGCGCAGGCCACGTTGCAGCTACCGCTGCAGCGGATCGCGTCCCATCAGGTCGCGACTCAGTTCGGATTCGAAACCCGGCCTTCGCTGACTCTTCGGGTCGACGTCGACACGCGTCGCTGACGGTCCCTCGCTGTGCGTGATCTCGAGCTTCGAGAGACTGTGCGATCCGCTCTCCCGCTCGGCCTTGCGCAATTCTTCGGCCCGGACCTGCAGCTCGCGGACCCGCGCGTCGATCTGCGAGACCTCGTAGAAGTCCGCGTTGACCGGCGCGCTGGTGCGCGCGATCTGCATCTGCTGGAGCGCCGCACGGATGCTGCCGCGGAGCAGATAGGCCTCGCCGAGCAGTCGGTGCGAGACCATCGGATCGCCCTTCGCCGCGAAGCTCTTCGCAAGCAGCTCGTACAACACCGGCTCGTTCTTGTAGAGCCGCAACTGATCGCGCAGGAAGGCGATGGCATCGTCTTGCCGGCCGGCCTGCTGCAGCGTGTCGGCGTAGTTCTGCGCGATCATCCGCGACTCGGGAAACTGGGTGCGTGCCGCGAGAGCCAGCGCGACGGCGGCCGGCGCGTCGCCCGAGGCCTGCTTCACGTCGATGGCGAGGTTGGCGACGATCGCGTTCGGCGCCGCCAGGCGCTTCATAACCTCGTCGAGTTCGCGCTGCGCGCGCTTCGGATCGTTCTGCTTCAGCAGCACGACCGCGAGGCCGTAGTGCAGAGACGCTTCGCTCGAATAGGAACGCGTCTTCAGCTGGTCCTCGAACGCCGTCCGCGTATCGCGCAGTCCCTGCGCCGTCGTGTCCTGCAGCACGCGCATGCGTGCGCGGACCATCTGGAAGTCGAGGCTGTCGGGCCGTTGTCGATAGGGGGCCTCGCGCACGCGGTTCTGGATGTCCGCGATGCGCTCGGTCGTCAGTGGATGGGTCAGCAGGAATGCCGGCATCGAGGTCTCGTAGATCCGCGTGACCTGCTGCAGGCGACCGAAGAACGTGGCCATCGCGTTCACGTCGTAATGCGCGTCCTGCAGGATCTGGAAGCCGACGCGGTCCGCCTCGCGCTCGGCGTCGCGCCCGAAGTTGAGCTGGTCCTGGATCGCGTAGCCCTGCCCCGCCATCATGGCGGCCTGACCCGCGTCCGCCGTCTTGCCCTTCACGGCCGCGACCATGCCGAGCAGCGTCGCGGCGAGCGCGATCAGGTTGGTCTGTTTCTCGCGCGAGATGGCGCGGGCGATGTGGCGCTGGATGACGTGCCCCATCTCGTGTGCCATCACCGAGGCCAGCTCGGGCTCCGACTGCGTGGCGACGATCAGACCCGAGTTGATCCCGATGTAGCCGCCGGGCAGCGCGAAGGCGTTGACGTTGACGTCGTTGACGAAGAAAAACTGGAAGTCCTGCGACGAATTGCCACGGCCCACGTTCGCGACCAGGTTCGCGCCGAACTGGCTGAGGTATTCGGTGGCCTCGGGGTCGTCCATGACGTCGCCGGCCTCGTGTGCCTGACGCATGATCTCGTCGCCGAGCTTGCGCTCGCTGAGCGGCGACAGGTCGTCGCTGGCCGCGTCGCCGAGGTCGGGCAGCGACGGGCGAATGGTCAGCGGCGGTGCCGTGGGCGGCGGTGCGGAACCGAACACTGCCTGCGCAGCCGCCGGACCGGGGAACGCGAGCAGGATACTCATCGACAGGGCAGTGAAGCGATGCACGACGAGTCGGCGGGTGGTGCTGGACATGCTGGTTATCATACAAGTCGACCGTCGGGCGTCGCCCCGATGCGCCACCAGGACCTGCAACGCATGAACCGCTCCGTGACCGAAGACTCTCCGACGCTGACTCATTTCGATGCGGCGGGCGAAGCGCACATGGTCGACGTCGGCGCCAAGGCATCGACCCAGCGGCTCGCCGTCGCGACCGGCCGGATCGTGATGAAGCCCGCGACGCTGGCGCTGATCATGAGCGGCACGGCCAAGAAAGGCGACGTGCTCGGCATCGCGCGCATCGCGGCCATCCAGGGCGCGAAGCGGACCAGCGAGCTGATCCCGCTGTGCCATCCCGTCGCGATCACGAAGATCTCGATCGACCTCGCGATCGACGAGGCGTCATCGTCGGTGCGCTGTACCGCGACCGTCGCCTGCACCGGCCAGACCGGTGTCGAGATGGAGGCGCTGACCGCCGTGCAGGTCGGGCTGCTGACCGTCTACGACATGTGCAAGGCGGTCGATCGCGGCATGACGATCACCGATGTCGGACTGATCGAGAAGCGCGGCGGCAAGTCGGGGACGTGGCAAACGGGCTGATCAACCCACCGTCGACCAGGCGTCCCGCTGGCGCAACGCGAAGCGACGATAGATCGAATACGCGACCGGCAGCGTCGCCGCCGTGCAGAGTAGATAGGCCAGCGCGATCCAGGTGAGTTCGCCGCTCACGGCGGCCAGCGTCATCAGGGCCAGCGTCACGACGCCGGCGACGATACCGAGCACCAGCAACGGATCGCGTCGCTCGGAGCGCAGGACGACCGCGATGCAGGCGATGACGTGATGCGCGATCGCGCTCGCGATCAGCAGTCCCGTGGTGGTCGGTCCTGCGAAACGACCCATCGCGTCGGGCGCCCAGCGCCGTAGCACGATGAACGCGACGATGGTCACCAGCGAGCCGAACGCGGCGAACGCCGTCGACTGCATCAGCAACCGGGTCCAGCGCAGCGATAGGTCGCGCCCCTGACGCCGTCCCAGCAGGATGCCGAAATGCGCGGCTTGGCTGATGGGCCATGCGGTCGTGACCATGACGATGGCGTTCATCATCGACAGGGATAGCGAGAAGCGCCCCGCCTCGGCCGGACCGCGCAAGGCGAAGAGGACGGGTCCGAAGGCCTGGAACACCAGGTAGCTGCTGATGGCGCTGAGACCGACGCGCCACTGGAAGGGCCAAAGCTCCGTGCGCCAGCGTCGCAACGTGAACGGCTCGCTGCCCGCATCGACGCGCAGCAGCGGGCCCCAGCGCATCCACACGA
Organism: Betaproteobacteria bacterium; assembly: GCA_025356395.1. Lineage (GTDB taxonomy): Bacteria > Pseudomonadota > Gammaproteobacteria > Burkholderiales > Burkholderiaceae_D > CAHJXF01. The sequence goes on along the minus strand of JANXTA010000135.1, from coordinate 36,539 downwards.
CCGTCAGCAGGCAGCGGGTCCAGTAGTACGCGACCAGGGACCACAGGCCGAGGCCGGCGGTCAGGACCACCAGCAGCGCACCGCCCGACAGGACTTCCTGGATCAGGCGGAAGCGCCAGGCGCGTGTCACCGAGACGCCGCCCTCGACGAGAAAGATATACGGCGCGGCGAGATGGTTGGCGGCGACGCCGACGACGAACACGAGCCACGGCGCCGTCCAGGCCACGACCGCGTCGCCCGGGGTCCGTGCGAACACCCACCAGCCCAGTACGGCCACGACGACGGCCGCGAGACCCGTGACCACCGCGTTGATGCGCAAGGCCAGTGCGGCGAGCGCGGGCAGCGCGGCGATGCGCGAGGTCGCCAGCAGGTGACTTGCGGATTGCAGGCTGGCGTAGGAAAGCCCGAAGTCGCAGAGCTGCAGCAGGATGCCGAAGCTGATGAAGGCGAAGTAGAAGCCTTGGTCGATCGGCGAGGTCTGCCAGATGACGAGTACCGCCCCGATGCCCATCGCGGCGCCCTGCGCGGCGCGGGCGATCATCGCTAGCGTCGCATCGGACCGCAGGAAGCTCAGTACCCCGACGAACATCGAACGATCCCCAGGCTTGATTGCAGACGCGACGACGTGCAACAGCACAAGACTACCGTCGGTTCGCATCCGGCACGCGCAGCACGCGCATCAGCCACGGCCGGTCGAGCGGCGTGAGGTAGTGTGTGCCGCGCGTCACGTCGGGCAGCGACGCCTGCTCGTTGAGGTCCCAGCGCGGCGAGATGAAGACCCGCGCGAATTCCATGAACGGCGTCACCGCGCCGATCCCCAGCAGCGCGATGGCGATGAGGCGCGCGCCCATGTCCTGTTTGGTGAACGGCGTGGAGAGCCAGGCGCCGAGGCGAATCGCGAGCAGCACCAGCGCCGGGATCGACGCGCGCATCGCGAGGTCGTTGTAGGGGCCGAAGCGATAGCAGGGCAACGCCAGCAGCACGGCCACTGCTGCCCATACGAGAAGATCGCGCCGGTCGCGTCGCAGCAGCAGCACCGCGAAGCCCGCGAACTCGAACAGCACGAACTCGATGTAGCGCGGCACGATGTCCTCGCCGACCCAGGGGATGTCGGCGTTGCCGCCCGACGCGACCTGCTCGCTGCCGACGATGAGGTAGGGGAAGATCAGCGCACAGCAGGCCACCGTCAAGACCAGCATCCGCCAGTCGAGCAGCTCGCGCAGGAAGCCGGGCAGGCGCGCGACGACCAGTCGCTGCAGCAACGCAGCGGCGACGATCGGCGCGATGCCGATCGCCGTGAGCGGCGACCATAGCGGCGCGAACACGACGAACAGGATGGCCGTCGCGGTCGGCAGTCGTCGCGTGTCCTGGCCGAGCAGCCACGCGATGGCGATCCAGCCCGGCAGCGCGTGATTGGGCACCCAGAACAGTTGCGTGGTGATCGACGAGTACTGGAACAGGAAGGCCCACCACTCGAGGTGCTCGCCGAGCGGATGCGGGTTGTAGTGCGTGATCTGCCCGACGATGTCCATCCCGCTGAAGGCGATGAAGATCGCGAGCCGGATGAGTGCGGGCTTGAGCGCCGGCCGGTCGCGCAGCATCAGCACGAACACCAGCACCACTCCCAGCAGCGTCCACCCGAGCAGCGCGTACTCGGCCGCCTGGATGCCGAGCAGCTTGCCGACCAGTGCGGCCGGCAGGAAGTAGCCGATCGGCGCGCGCAGCAGCGTGACCACGTCGTCGAGCACGTAGATCACCGGCCACGGCCTGCCGACCAGGTCGACGAGCACGCCGTCGCGCACCACCCAGTCGGCATTGGCGAAGACCAGGTGGCCGACGCCGGCCATCACGCACCACAGTCCCGCGATCGCCACGACGGGCACGATCAGCGGGCCGATCGGGGACGTGCGCTGCGAACGGCGACCGATCACCGAGGCGAACACCGCGACGGCCACCAGCGCGGCGGCGACCGGCCCGATCGGCAGCACGATCCAGCCCGCCAGGAAGATGACGTTGGGCAGGGCCAGGTACGCGAGCGCCCAGGCCTCGGCCCGAGTCATCGTCGCGGTTGCGGAGGTCGGCGAACCGGAGGCGTCGCGCAGGCGTAGCCAGGGCAGCTTCAGAAGTTGATCCTTTCCTTCTCGACCACGAGGGGTCGATGGAGGACGTGGCGATGGATCGCCAACACGTACTCGCCGAGCAGGCCGATGAAGAACATCTGCACGCCGAACAGGAAGAAGAGGCCGATCACGAGCGGCGCCTGCCCGACCGCGAACTCGTCCCAGCGGACCAGCTTGTAGACGAAGTACACGAAGGCCGTGAAGAGGCTCAGGGCCGACATCACGAAGCCGCCGATGGTCGCGACGCGCAACGGCAGCTTGGAGTAGTTCGTGATGCCGAGCATCGCGATGTCGTACAGCGTGTAGAAATTGTTCTTCGTCACGCCGCGCAGCCGGCGCGGCTGTTCGAACTCCACGATCAGCGTGTCGAAGCCCACCTCGCTGACCAGCCCGCGGAAGTAGGGATACGGATCGTCGAGGCGCCGGATGTAGTCGATCACGCTGCGGTCGTAGAGACCGAAGCCAGTGAAGTTCTCGATCAGCGGAATTTCGGAGATGCGGTTGAGCGTGCCGTAGAACAGCTTGCGCAACGCGAAGGCGACGCGGTTGTCGCGCGACACCGGCTTCACCGCGACGACCTTGCGGTAGCCGCGCTCCCAGCCTTCGAGGAAGGCGGCGAGCATCTCGGGCGGGTCCTGCAGGTCGGACGCCATCGGGATCACCGCATCGCCACCGGCCTGCAGGATGGCGTGCATCGGCGAACGGATGTGGCCGAAGTTTCGGGCGTTGAGGATGACCTTGACGCGGGGGTCGCCGGCCGCCAGCGCCCGCAGCCGCTCCGAGGTGCGGTCGGAAGAGGCGTTGTCGATGAACAGCAGCTCGAGCTCGTGCTGCGGGAAGCCGGCGAACACGGCCGAGACGCGTCGGTGCAACTCGTCGACGTTGTCTTCCTCGTTGTAGCAGGGCGCGACGACGCTAATCCGCGACATGGGTGCCTCCGAAGACGTAGCGGCGCATCAGGACGTACGACAGCAGCGCCATCGGCACGATCAGCACCAAGCCGGCCGCGTACGGGCCGAGCCGCATCGCTCCGATCGTGACGTTCTGCAGGACGGCGAGCGCGGCGACGTTGAAGCCGTAGAGCACCGCGTACACGACGACGAAGCGCACCAGCAGGCCGCCCCGCGCGACCTGCTCGAAGACGAAGCGGCCGGTCGTGAAGTAGTTGAACAGCACGCCGGCCACCGTGCCGATGAACGCGGCGGCCGCGTAGTGGAAGCCGACGAAGAGCAGCGCCGCGTAGGCCGAGTAGCCGAACACCGTGTTGATGCCACCGACGATGAAGAACCGCGCCAGCCGTGGCAGCGCGGCCCATCCACGCGTCGGTCGAGGTTCGATCATCGGGCTGGCGATCGTCACCTACAGCCCTCGCCGATAGATCAGCTCGCGCAGTCCTTCGTCGCCGGCGTAGGGGCTATCGATGTCGTCGATCTTCAGCGCCTGATGCGCGGCGACGTCGCGTTGCACGCGCTCGCCGTTCATCAGTTCGCGACACGAGATCTGGCCCTTCTGCAAAGGTACGGCGAGGTAGTAATCGGCCGCGGTCAGCAACGAGCCGGCCACGAGGTCGCGCTTCGCGTAGACCCCGCGCACGAGGCCGTCGAGATACTCGATCTCCTTCTTCGGTGGCACGCGCTTGTGCGTACCCGGTCCGCCACACATCTCGACGGCTTTCTTCCACGCCCGGAACCACTCGTCGGCCTGGCGCGGCAGCGTGCAGTACTTGGCCACGGGAATGCCGTCGGCGTCGATGTCGATGTGCCGCTCGAAGGTTCGCGCCCCCTTGGCATAGGCCATCGTCACCGACGAGGTCCAGTCGTGATACTCGTGCGTCGAATAGCCGATGACGTTGTTCGGATAGCGGTCGCGCAGGAAGTCGATCTGGTTGAGTTCGACCTCGTCGTCCTCGGACGGATAGATGGACACGCAGTGGTTGATGGCCAGCGGCAGGTTGCGATTGGCGAAGAAGCGGACCAGGTCGTCGATGTCCTTCAGCGACGAGCCGCCGGTCGAGACGATCACCGGCTTGCGGGTCGTCGCGATCTTCTCGATCAGGATCCAGTCGTTGAGATCGGAGCTCGCGATCTTGATGATCTCGACGCCGAGCTCCACGCACAGGTCGACCGACTGCTCGTCGAACGGCGTCGACATCGGGATGCAGCCCGACGCGCGGATCGCCTTGACGAGCGCCTCGTAGTGGCCGCGCTCCATCCGCGTATCGAGCGTCTTCTTGATGTAGCGCACGTCCGAACGGTCGCGGAAGTCCCGGTGCACGAAGGCCTCGACGTCGCGGAACTGCAGCTTGATCGCCGCCTTGACGTTGTTGAAGCGGACGATCCGCGAGAAGTCCGTGATGATCTGGAGCCCCCGCTCGAGGCGGCCCCAGTGATTGTTGGCGAGCTCGAGGACGAAGAGGTCTTCGAACAGGGTACGACCGAGGATCTGGCTCACGATGCGCGCTCCGTGGTGAGGGCGGGTTCGACGAGGTTGTCCTGCAATGCCTCGCGCGACAGGAAGGGGAACATGTCCTCGAGACGCGGCGACGCGATGCGTCCGTCCTCGAGTTGTCGGGAACTGAGGCGCGGCTCGAAGCCCTGCTCGGGATCGAGCATCACCTCGATCAGCATCGGACCCGGCGCGTCGAGCGCGGCCTGCAGCGGCTCGCCGAACGCGTGACCTTCGATGCGGACCGCCGCCAGGCCGAACGCCGCGGCGAGCTTGCCGAAGTCCGGGAAGCCGATCCCCGAACTCGCGCTCTCCCCGGCCCGTCGCTTGAAGAAGTTGCTCTGCGAAGTCCGGATCGACAGGTAGCCGCCGTTGTTGAGCACGACGACCTTCACCGGGATGTCGTTGGTGGCGAGCGTCTGCAGCTCCTGCATGTTCAGCATCAGGCTGCCGTCGCCGGCCAGGCACACGACGCGACGCTGGGCACCGCGGGCATCGACGGCGCCGTGATACGCCCCGATCGCCGCGGGCAGGTCGTAGCCCATCGACGCGCTGCCGGAGTTGGAGAAGAGCCGTTGGCCGTGCTTCAGCCGGGCGGTCTGGAACGAGACGATGCAGGCGGCCGCGTTGCCGGTGACCACGATGTCGTCGGCTAAGAGGCGATCGAACAGTCCCTCGACGAACACGTAGGGATTGAGCGGTCGCGACGCGTCGCGATGGGCCTCGGTGACGTTGGGGAAGCGCGCGCCGCGTTCCCGCGCCCACGCGAGCCACGATGCCGGTGCGGTCACCGCGCTCGCGCTGCGCTCGACGGCAGCCGACAGCGCGATGCAGAACGCGCGCGCGTCGCTGCAGATCGCTTCGGTCGGCCGGTAGGTCGGCTTGCGCAGCTCGGCCTCGTCGATGTCGACCTGCACGACGTGGGCCTCGCTCGCGAACGACGCGTGGTTGTAGCTGGTCTGGCGGATGTTGAGCCGCGAGCCGACGACGATCAGCAAGTCGGCGTTCTGCACGGTGAAGTTGCCCGCGCGCGTGCCGATCGTGCCGGGCCGCCCGCAGTAGAGCGGATGGTCGGAGGCGATCAGGTCGTGGGTCCACGCGGTCACGACGGGGATCCGCAGTCGTTCGGCAAGAGCGATGAACGCGTCGATCGCACCGGCCAGACGTACGCCGGTCCCGCCCATCAGCACCGGCCGCTTCGCTTGTGCGATGCGTGCGACCAGCGCGTCGCAGCGCGATTGAAGATCGATCGCGACCGCGGCTTCGGACACGAAGCGTTCGAGCGTCGACGGGTCGATCGCCGACGACTGCACGTCGATCGGGATGTCGAGCCACACCGGGCCCGGACGACCCGTCGTCGCGAGATGCCAGGCCTTGTCGAACTCGTAGGCGATGCGCGCGGGGTCGGTGACGACGGTCGCGTACTTGGTGATCGGCGCGACCATGCGGACGATCTCCGCCTCCTGGTCGCCGAGCTGTCGCAGCCCCGGCACCGGCGTCGCGGCCAGACAGGTCTCACGTTTGACCTGGCCCGACAGCACCACCATCGGGATCGAATCGGTCCACGCGCCGAAGACGCCGTTCATCGCGTTGATGCCGCCGGGCCCGGTCGTGACGATGCAGACCCCGGGCCGATCCGCGAGACGCGCGTAACCCTCGGCCGCCATCGCGCAGGCCTGCTCGTGATGCTGGTAGACGGGCGTGATGCGCGGGTGATAGCCGAACGCATCGTTGAGGAACATCGCTCCGCCGCCGGTCAGCGTGAAGACGTGATGGACGCCGGCGTCGGCGACACGATCGGCCAGGTATTCGGAGACTCGTTGCATCGGGCGCTGTGTCAGAGACGGACGACCGGGATGCCCGGTCGTGCACGATGGATCATGTCGACGACCAGCTCGCTTCCGACGGCGATCGCCACGACGATGGAGGCGCCGTGAGCATCGGCATGAGCGAGGCCGTCCTCGGGCGCGACCACGCGGTGCCCGTCGAGGCTGCGACCCTGCTTGCCTGGGTCGGAGTCGATCAGGAAGGCGATCGCGCATCGCGCGAGTCCGGTCTGGGCGAGCAGTCGTTGCGCGTGCGAACCCGCGCCCCACACCACGACCGGCGTCCTGGCGGCGATCAGCGCCTCAAGCTTCGAGGCATCGACCGAGCTTGCCGCGGCGACCGTCGAGGCCTCGACATAGCGTTCGATCGCGGCGGCTGCCGACGAGGGCGCGATCGATGCGGAGTCGTTCGAGCGGCGCAGCACGACGCCCACGGCGGGATAGCTTTGACCCGCGCCGAGGTCGAGGACCCGCGACCACGGGGCGGCGACCTCCCAGCCATGACGCGACGCGAGCCGACCCAGCATTGGCGCATCGAAGTGATTGATGTGTTCGGGATCGAAGAAGTAGAAGGGCGGGAAGCGCTCGACGGTGTAGCGCGCGGCATCGGGGACCTCGATGTAGATCGATCCGCCTGCTGCGACGCGCTGTGCGACGCGATCGAAGACGTCGGCCACGTCGAAGACATGCTCGAGCACGTGCGACAGCACCACGAGGTCGAAACGGCCCGGGTCGGTGGGCCATGTCGACTGTTCGAGTTCACCGACCTCGGCCGCGATGCCGTGAGCCCGCATCGCCTCCACGCAGCCGGGCGAAGGATCGATGCCGATGATCCGGTCGTAGCCCTGACCCAGGAACGCCGCCAGCAGTCCGCCGCGCCCGGCACCGACGTCGAGGACGGCCGCACCATGGTCCGCGAGCGACGGAACGTTCTGTGCGAGGAAGCCGACCAGTTCGTCGAGCCGCCGCGCATCGGCGGGCGTCTCGCCCGAGCCGCTGACCTGCACGGCGGTGTCGTACTTCGAATGACGGGCGTAGTGACGGCAGTAGTCGTCGGCCTGCGCACCGGAGGCGGCATGCACCATGCCGCAGTCGTCGCACTCGACGATGGTGGTCTCGGCCGGCAGGTCGCTGTCGTCGAACAGCGCATAGCGTTGTCGATGCAACGCCGTCGACCGATCCGAACGACAGACCGGACAGAGCCGCGGTGACGTGAAGCGCACGAGAGGCACCGCTTCGCGCCTGCGGGCCGCGACGTTCATCGCGGCATCACGGCATACAGCACCGTGTCGAAGCCGTTGTGCGCGTGGCTGCGCAGATGGAAGCGATAGTCCGGCTGCAGGGCTTCGATCTGCAACGCGATGCGCCACAGGTCGTCGATGCGGTGATAGGCGCTGATCGCGAGGTCAGGGCGATCGCGACCGATCGTCCGCGTCGCGCCTTCGAGCGCCTGGCGCTCGGCGCCCTCGATGTCCATCTTGATCAGCGTCGGTGCGAAGTCCGCGCACAGGTCGTCGATGCGAACGACCTCGATCGTGGTCGTGCCACCCGCGTCGACATGCGCGGCGCCGCCTTCACCGGAACTGAACGAGACTCGTCCCTGCCCCGAGTGGACGCCGACCTGCAGCAGTCTTCCGGTCGGATCGCTGCCGAGCGACGCCAAGAGACGTGCGAAGTTGGCCGGGTCGGGTTCGAGCGCGACGTAGCGCTCGATGACGTTGCCCACTGCGCGCACGGCACGGATCGTGTCGCCGTCGTAGGCGCCGCAGTCGAGCAGGCGCATCGGCTGGCGCCATGCCTCGAGGCCGCGCGGCATGTACTGGTCGTCGGGCGTCGGCGGCCCGAGCGCGGCGTAGTCACCGTGACGGCGCAGGGCGATCTGCTGGTCGAACACCGTGCGACTGGCGTCGTCGACGAGCAGGCTTCGCGCCTTCACGATCGCATCGGCTTCGGTCGACCAGTCGAACTTCGGATCCAGCCAGAACGGCGAGCGGGGCAGCCAGCCGGAGCGATCGCTTTCGTTCCACAACGTGTCGACGTTGGCGTAGCGCTCGCCCCGCAAGACGCTGACTACGCCTGCGACATCGACGCCCGGACTGTGCAACGCGACCAGCACGTCGGCGCCCACGCCTTGGCGCGATGCGACCTCGGGCGAGAGCACAGGGATTCCGTCGAGAGTCATGCCGGTACGCGCCGCGCGATCGATGAAGGCCTGCGGCTCGATGCCCTGCGCGCGGCAATACGCGAGCGCCTCGCGGCCCATGCGACCCGCGCCGTAGACGAAGGTCGTCATGCGGGCTGCGGCGCGTGCAGGCGCCGTCTCCACGCGGTCGTGCGGTCGATGGTCTCGGCCAGCGGCACGCGCACCTCGAGACCGAGCTCGGTTCGCGCGCGGGTGGTGTCGGGCACGTAGTCGCTGCCGCCGCTCGCGCCCACGACCACGACCTCCGTCGCTCGTCCCGCACTCACCTTACAGAGGTCAGCCAGGTCGCGGATCGACAGCGACTCGTGCGCGCCGACGTTGTACGGCCGCATCGCCTGTCCCTCGACCAGGATGGTCAGCAGCCAGACGACGAGGTCGCTCGGGTACAGGTAGGAGCGCCGCGGCAGGCCGTTGCCGGCGATGCGGATCGCGTCGCCTTCGAGCGCATCGCGAATGAAGTTGCCGACCGCGAAGTGCGCATCGAAGGGCATGTGCGGACCGGCGAACGCGAAGCAGCGCGCGAGCTTCACGTGCGCGCTTCGTGACGCGTGCGCGATGGCGGCGAGGTGCTCCGCCGCGCGCTTGCCTTCGGCATACGCCTGCGTGGCATCGAGGGGATTCGAGACGAGGGCATGGTCTTCGGACAGGGCTTGCAGGTTCGCCGGTTGCACGCCGTACACGGCTCCGGAACCGACCAGCAACACCTTCGCGTCGGGATCGGCGGCCGCGATGCGAAGCACGTTGCGCGTGCCGTCGACGATGGTGTCGAACATGCGCTGCGGGTCGTCGCGGTTGAGCTTCGCGCTGGCCTCGGTCGCGCCGTGGACCACGTGGGTGAGCGGGCCGGCGACGGTCCATGTCGAATCGCGCACGTCGGCGGTGATCCATTCGATCTCGCAAGCCGCATGGAGTCGCGGATGCCGCGCCGCGAACGCGGCGGGCCGCCGACTCACCGCGACGATGCGCAGGTCGAGCGACGCGGCGCGATTGATCGCCACGAGCGCATCGAGCAGCCACGTGCCGAACCAGCCTGTCGCGCCGGTCACGAGGACGCGCGCACCGCGCAGCGAGCGATGCAGTCGCTGCGACTGCGCGAGCACCTCCGCGATGTCGCGCGACTCGAGGCCGGACAGCGAGCCGGCGTTCATCAGAAGCCCACACCGAAGAACTGTTCGATGCTGGCCGCCGCGTATTCGAGCATCGGCTCGTCGAGGCCCGGATACACGCCGATCCAGAAGGTGTCGTTCATGATCCGGTCCGCATTCACGAGGTCGCCGGCGATGCGGAACTCGCGACCTTCCATGTACGGCTGGCGCGTCAGGTTACCGGAGAACAGCAGCCGCGTGCCGATCCTGCGCTCGTCGAGATAGGTCAGCAGGTCGACGCGTTGCGTGGCGGCCGCGTCGCGCAACGTGATCGGAAACCCGAACCACGACGGATCACTGCCCGGCGTCGCCTGCGGCAGCTCGAGGAACTCGGCGCACGCGGACAGCCGGCGATGCAGGTACGCGAAGTTGGCCCGTCGCGCCGCGATGAAGCCGTCGAGCCGGTCCATCTGCGCCAGCGCGCAGGCTGCCTGCATGTCGCTGATCTTGAGGTTGTAGCCGAGGTGGCTGTAGGTGTACTTGTGGTCGTAGCCCATCGGCAGCTGACCGAGCTTCCAGCAGAAGCGCTTGCCGCAGGTGTTGTCCTTGCCCGGCGCGCAATAGCAGTCGCGGCCCCAGTCGCGGATCGACTCGGCTGCGCGCGCGAGCAGCGGGTCGCTGGTGAGGACCGCCCCGCCCTCGCCCATCGTGATGTGGTGTGCGGGATAGAAGCTCAACGTCGCGAGGTCGCCGAAGGTGCCGACCTTGCGTCCGTTGAACGTAGCGCCGAGCGCGTCGCAGCAGTCCTCGATCAGCCACAGCCCGTACTGCTTGCAGAAGGCCGCGACCGCCTCGACGTCGAAGGGGTTGCCGAGCGTGTGCGCGATCATCACGGCCCGCGTGCGTTCGGAGCGCGCGGCCTCGAGTCGCGTTACGTCGATGTTGTAGGTCGGGATGTCGACGTCGACGAAGACCGGGATCGCGCGGTTCTGCAGGATCGGGTTGACCGTCGTCGGGAATCCCGCCGCGACCGTGATCACTTCGTCGCCCGGACGGATCGCGCGATCGCCGAGCAGCGGCGAGGTGAGCGTCGTGAAGGCGACCAGGTTCGCCGACGAACCCGAGTTGACGGTCATCGCGCGCGTGACGCCGACGTATGCCGCGAGACGCGCTTCGAACTGTTCGTTGAAGCGACCTGTGGTCAGCCACCCGTCGAGCGCGGCATCGACCATGCGCATCATTTCGGGCGCACCGATGACCTTGCCCGAGGGCGGAATCGCCGTCGTGCCGGCCTCGAACGTAATCTGCGGAATCGCGTTGCCGTACTGCTCGACGAGCGCGATGATCTGCGCCCGCAGCGTGTCCTGGCTGCTGCTGTCGGCAGCGGTCTGCGCAACACGGATCGGGATCGTCGTGCTCATGAGGCGAGTTCCATCGTTCGGAGCGACATGCTGCCCGTGATCTGCCTGACGATCAGGGCGTGCAGCGGCATCCCGTCGAGTGCGCTGCGATAGACCTCGGCCGTGAGCCGGATCGCGTCGTCGATGCTGCGCGACGGCGACCAGCTGAGTCGCTCGCGCGACTTGCCGCTGTCGAGCGCGAGCGCGGCCGCCTCGTGCAGCGAAGCGTCCTCGGCGACGTGCCAGTGGCGGCCGCGGCCTAGCGCATCGGTGAAGCGTTGCGCGACATCGGTCACGGTCCACGCGTCGTTCGCATCGGGCCCGAAGTTCCACGCACCCGAGTACGCGTTCGGGTCGTCGAACAGCTTGCGGGCGAGGCGCAGGTAACCGTCGAGCGGGTCGAGCACGTGCTGCCAGGGACGCGTCGAGCGGGGAGAGCGGATGGCGACCGACGTGCCGGCTACGGTCGCCCGCACGAGATCGGGCACGAGCCGGTCGACCGCCCAGTCGCCGCCGCCGATGACGTTGCCGGCGCGTGCGGTCGCGACGCCGACCCCGGCCTCCGCGAGGAACGAGCGTCGCCACGAAGCCGTCGCGATCTCGGCCGCGGCCTTGCTGCTGCTGTAGGGATCGTGGCCGCCGAGCGCATCGTCCTCTCGGAAGGCGCGGGCAGGACCCGATTGCTCGTAGCACTTGTCGGACGTGACCACGACGATCGCACGCACCGATGGGGCATCGCGCAGCGCTTCGAGCAGGAAGACCGTGCCCATCACGTTGGTCATCCACGTGTCGGCCGCGAACGCGTAGGACGCGCGGACCAAGGGCTGCGCGGCGAGATGGAACACGACGTCGGGCCTGGCCGCACGCACGCACGTCGCCACCGCGGCCGCATCGCGCAGGTCGACGATGCACGAGTCGCAGGCGATGTCGACGCGAGCCGACGTGAAGAGGTCGGGCGTCGTCGAAGGCGCGAGTGCCAGGCCGGTCACGTGCGCGCCCAGCGCGTCGAGCCACAGCGTCAGCCAGCCGCCCTTGAAGCCCGTGTGGCCGGTCACCAGGACGCGCTTGCCGCGCCAGAAGTTCGCGTCCCTCACCACAGCTTCCAGGGCGCCTTGCCGCTGGCCCAGAGTTCTTCGAGCTGCGTTTTCTCGCGCAGCGTATCCATCGGCTGCCAGAAGCCCGTGTGCTTCCAGGCCCGCAGCTGATCGTCGGCGGCGAGCCGGCGCAGCGGCGTGTGTTCCCAGAAGGTCTGGTCGCCTTCGATGTACTCGATGACGTCCTTCGACAGGACCGAGAAGCCGCCGTTGATCCAGGCGTCGTCGCCGAACGGCTTCTCGCGGAAGTCGACCACGTGGTCGCCGGACAGGTCGAGCGCGCCGAAGCGTCCCGGCGGCTGCACCGCGGTCAGCGTGGCCTTCCGGCCATGCGCGTGATGGAAGGCGATCGACGCGGTGATGTCGATGCTGCCGAGGCCGTCGCCGTAGGTGAAGCAGAACGTCTCGTCGAGGTGCTCGGCCACGCGCCGGATGCGTCCGCCGGTCTGCGTCGCGTCGCCGGTATCGACCAGCGTGACGCGCCACGGCTCGGCGTGACGCTGATGCACCTCCATCGAGTTCTTCGCGAGGTCGAAGGTCACGTTGGACGTGTGCAGGAAGTAGTTCGCGAAGAACTCCTTGATGACGTAGCCCTTGTAGCCGAGGCACACGACGAAGTCGTTCAGGCCGTGCGCCGAATAGATCTTCATGATGTGCCAGAGGATCGGGCGGTCGCCGATCTCGACCATCGGCTTCGGCCGCTCCACCGTCTCCTCGGAGAGCCGCGTGCCGAGGCCGCCCGCGAGGATCACGACCTTCATGTCACCGCCTCGCGGACGAAGGCCGGAGCGGGAGCGGATGCCTCGTGCAGCACGGCTTCGTCGTCGATCACGCGCGTGCCCTGCGCGTCGGCGGGCCGATCGGTTTCCTCGTGATACGCGTCGTCGATGTTGACCGCCCAGATCGCGGACTTGTCGCTGCTGCCCGCGACGATGGCCTCGACGGCACGCTTGGCCGACAGCATCGAGTGGTCCTGGTTGTTGTAGCGATGCATGCCGTTGCGGCCGACGCAGTAGAGGTTCTCGATGCCGTCCAGGAACGCGCGGACTTCGTCGAAGTGTTCGTAGGCGCCGTAGTAGCCGGGGTAGGCCTTGGGCATCCGCAACACCACCGCGTCCATGCAGTCGGCGGGCGAGGCCATGCCGATCTGCTGCATCTCGCGCTTGGCGAGCTCGATCATGTCGGCGTCGCTCGACGACCACAGCGCGTCGCCTTCGGCACAGAAGAACTCGAGGCCGACCCAGACCTGGGTCGAGTCGGCGACGAGGTAGGGACTCCAGTTGTTGAAGATCTGGAGGCGGCCGACCTTGACGTCGGGTTCCTGCACGTAGATCCAGTTGTCGGGCACCGACGCGCGCCCCGGCGTGGGCTTGTCCTCGACGCGGGCGAGCTTGCGGTACAGCAGGCCGACCGTCATGAAGTCGCGGTACTCGAGCGCGGCCGCGATCTCGCGGACCCGCGGCGGCACCTCGCCTTCGAGAGCCGCCACGAGTTCGCGGATCGGCATCGTGGAGATCACGCGATCGGCCGGATTCCAGCGGCGCTGCCCGGTCGCGAGGTCCTCGGTCTCGACTTCCATGATGCGACGCTCGGCCAGTCGTAGCCCGGTGACACGCGTCGACATCGTCAGCGGTACACCCGCAGCGGTGACGCGGTCGGCGACGGTCTCCCACATCTGGCCCGGGCCGAGTCGCGGATAGAGGAAGTGCTCGATCAACGACGTCTCCCGCGCTGCATTCCTGGACGAGAAGAGCTGGCGCAGCGCATGCGCGACGGCGCGGGAGATCGACAGGCCCTTGACGCGTTGCGCGCCCCAGGCCGCACTGATCTCGCGGCATGAGCGACCCCATACCTTCTCCGTGTAGGTCTTGAAGAAGCGCAGGTAGAGGCGACGCCCGAAGCGATTGATGAAGAAGTCCTCGAGCGTCGCTTCCGGCTTGATGGGGAGGAAGTGCGCCTTGAGATAGCTCAGTCCGTACATCGCGACGGCGACCGGGCCGAGCTTCCATGCCGTAGCCACGTCGATCTTGAGCGGGTACGCGAAGAGCTTGCCGCCGAACAGGATGCGCGACAGGCGGTCGCGGATCAGCATGCCGGCCTCGCCGCTGCTGCGTGACTGATCCGCGAGCGGCAACGCGCGGCGCATGCCCTGGTACGCGAGGAACGCATGGTCACCGCCGGCCTTGAGCGTCGCGGGATCGCTGTCGTCGGCGATGGGCAGCTTGTCGAGCCACCAGCGCATCACCCAGTCGGACTTCGAGAAGAAGCGATGGCCCCCGATGTCGATGCGGTTGCCGTGGTGGACGACGGTCTTGGAAAGGCCACCGACCTGAGGGTCGGCGTCGAAGACCTGGATGGAGGAATGACCGGCCTGGATCAGCTCGTAGGCGGCGGTGAGGCCGGCAGGGCCGGCCCCGATGACGACGGTGTGATCGGTGCTCACGACGCCTGTCCGGTGAACAGCAATGCCTTGCGGCTGACGAAATTGGTGACGAAGCCGGCGCTGGCCGACAGCACCTTGGCAAGCGGCAGAGCGAGGCCGAGACCGGTGGCCGCGAATAGCACGAGTGAATTGAGGAATAGGCCAAGCAAGCCCAGCGCCGCGAAGACAGCAAACTCGCCGCGAGTATTCAGGAAGCTGCGTCGCACGAAGACCCAATGAATCGACAGGACATAAATCAGGATCAGGCCCGCGAGATAGGCGATCGCGCCCGCGATCCAGACAGGCAGCGCGAACACGTTGACTGCGATCCACAACAGACCTGTGTCGACCGCCAGCGCGGCGAGCGAAGCGATCAGGTAGCGCAACGCCTCACCTTTCTGTCCATCAGACGAAGGCGAGGGCGCATCGGATTCGACTATCACTGCAGGGATGGGCATGTCCTGCATCATCTCCGTTCGAGCGCGGAACAACCGTAGAGAAAGAACTTCTTTTCATAGCCATTTTCCACGACCCCCGTGGAGAAGTCGGCCTTTGGCGCGACGCCTTCGAGGCGACTCTGCAGGACGACATAGTCGATACCACCGTCGATGCAGATGCTATGCACGACGGCAGCATCGGGCTCGCAAGAATCCTGGTGCTCGCTCAGGTTGTTCATCATTCGGCACACCTGCTCCTGGAAATCGAGCAGCGCCGTCAGCTTCCGTCGTCGGTCGAGTTCCACGATCATGTCACGCGAGAAAACGGCGCCCGACCCCTGCTGCTGGGTGTAGTAGTTCGCATGCCCCAGAAGGACCCACGGTGCGATCAGGTCCCGATACCAATAGACCTTCGCTTCGGGCGCAATGAGACCCGGCCAGATGTGGGTACCCAGGCCATACGACTCGAGTTGCTTCGTCCACGGCGCCCGCTGATCCCAGACCGCCGACGCGCCGATGAAGACGAGCACCGCCACCAGCGGTCCGAACCAGCTCAAGCGCGAAGAGACGCGCAGGAACCACAACGCGCTCAGGAACAGAACGATGCTGACGGCGAGGGCCTGTCCGATGATCTGGTGGCTTGGCTGGTCCAGCAGCGATCCGAGCTTGAACACCCGCATCTCGTACTGCACGACGATCGCGATGGCGATCACCCCGGTGGCGGCGATCACGATCCGCTCCGTCGCGCGCGACAACACGAATCGAGAGCTGAAGCCATGGATCAGGAGGGCCAGCAATCCGAGCACGGCAGGCGCGAACGTGAAGGGTGCCATCCAGCCGATCGCCAGCAGGCACGCGGCCACGCGGGCGTGATGTCCCTTCGACCACAGGGCGATGGCGACGAGCGGAAGGCTCGCCATCGCGAGCCACTGCATGACCCACTCAGCCCGCCAGACCTGCAGCTTGCCGAAGAAGGGATTGAGCGCGACATCGACCAATACGACGCTGGCCAGCGTGGCGGATACGCCTGCGATGAGGCCGGCCCACAGCAGCCGGCGCATGCGTTCGTCGTCCGCAAGCCGCATCGCGAACAACAGGACCATGACGTTGTAGGCGATGACGCCGTAATCGAGCACGGACCAGCGGAGGACGAATGCCTGGGGATTGGCTTCCTGGACCAGCGACAGCCACTCGTCGTCGTAGCGGGCGAACACGTCGCTGAAGGGACCGACCTGACCCGCGCCGAGGACCACGAACACCGCTGCTCCCACGACCGCCGGAATCCACCAGCGCCGATCCTTGCCCAGTAGGAAGATCCACGCAACGAGTACACCACCGATCGCGATCAGCGGATGGACCAGCAGACCGACCAGCAACGCCAGCGCGGCGGCAGCGAGACGCCCCCGGACCAGCAGGCCGAGACCGAACAGCACCGCGGGCTCGGCAAAACTGCGGGCCGTCAGGAAAGGTTCGGAGTAGGCGAAGACCCGGCTGCCGCCGTAGATGGCCCAGCCGAGAATCACCGAGAGCAGACAGGCGCGACGCAAGGCCGGTAGCCTCACGATTCCCGTGACGAGATACGCCGAGGCCGCGAGATACAGGGCCTGCGCGGCGAGCATGCCGACGATCGTGCCTGCACCCAGACCGAACGCGGCGATCAGTTGCGCATAGAGCGCCGGGAGAAGAGTGAATTTTCCCTGCGATCCGAACAGGAAATAAACGTCGTCATGGAATTCACCCGGGACAAGTCGGGCAATCGCCTCGCCGGCGTAGAGCGTTCCGTCGTGACGAACCCCGGTGAATGGATGCGAGACCAGCAGAACCGCAGCGAGGATCAGCACTGTGCAGATCGACAGCTGCCAGGACCGAAGCGCGGAGAGTCGAAGATCCATAAAAAAAGAGGTGCCTTGCGGCACCTCTTCTGATCGCACGCAGACTTCCTTAACCTCGGCAGGAGCCTGGCAGGAACTTCGATGGGATAGTGGTGGCAGGCGTCAAAGTTGACGAGCCGCAGACCCACGAGCCCACGGCATTACCCAACGTGGGTGCGCCGCCAGAAGCACTACGCGGAATCAAAGTAAGTACCTTTGTGTCGATGTTCGTATCGCCCGTGCCTTGAACCGTCACGGTGATGTTCCCGGAACCATCCGTCGCCACGCTATTTACATACTTCGAGGCGGATCCCGACGACTCGCAACCCCACGAGCCCGCGACGGGAAGTGACGTGGCGCTTTGGTATACCTCGGTAATCGAGGTCCGGCATGCGCTGGCAGCCAAAATCACTTCCGACAGCTTGGCGCGCTTGGTGTAGTCCTGGTAAGCCGGCAGCGCGATGGCAGCCAGGATACCGATGATCGCGACGACGATCATCAACTCGATCAACGTGAAACCCTTTTGCATCTTGCTCATGAAATTCTCCAGAATGGGGGGAAGGCCAACCACATGGGTCGCTAAGCAATCGACGTGCCATACCGCCTGTGCGCGGAACCGCACCGCTCATCCCCCTTAAATCAGCAATCTGGATCGTTGCTTCCTGCCAAGATCGACACTTCGCGACGGAAATCGTCACTTGTGGACACTTTTGTCGACCCGGGCCTTTTCCAAAGATGAGTGCGTTCTTCCGTCAGCCCCTGCAGGAGCCCGGAAGATACTTCGCCGGAATGGGCAGAGTTGTACCCGGGCCGCACTTCCATTGCTGGATGGACTGGCCGGCCTGCGACGCACCTAGGGCGGCAGCGCCCGCGACCCACGGAACGAGATCGATGGTCTTGCCGTCGATGTTGCTGGAGTCGATGTTGCGCGCGGTGACCGTTACCTTGCCGGTTGTGTCGGTGACAACCGACGAAACGTACCTGGAACCGCTACCGCTGGCGATTTCGCACCCGAACGACCCAGCCGCCGGCCACGGATTAGAGGACGATGCTTGATAAATCTCGCTGATCGACGTCCGACATGAACTCGCGGCCAGGATCACCTCCGTCAACTTCGCCCGTTTGGTGTAATCCTGATAAGCAGGCAACGCAATGGCAGCCAGGATGCCGATGATCGCGACGACGATCATCAGTTCGATGAGGGTGAAGCCTACAGCCTCCTTTCGACGCGCAAACGTGTTCATGGGGCGAGTTCCTTTTTAGAGGGAGTTGCAATCTGCAGCAACTTGGCGGGCTCAGCATGCAATTACCATTGCTCGGCATCTCGACGAACCCGGAGGGTTCCTGGCCGATGAACGCGTTGGACGAGCTCAAAGAAGAAGAATTCCGACGTCCTACGACCGCGAGCCGCTGGCCCGACTCAGCGCACGCAGACCGCCCGCACCTGCTTGAGGTCGGTCAATCCGGAGAGAACCTTCTCCATCCCGTCCATGCGCAGGGTGCGCATGCCTTCGCCGATCGCCGTGACGAACATGTCGGCGACCCGCGCGTGCTCCTGGATGTTCTTCTTGATAGGCTCGCTGCCGACCATCAGTTCGTGAAGCCCGATGCGGCCCTTGTAACCGCTCTGGTTGCAACGGTCGCAGCCCTTGGCCCGATGGAACACCAGCTTGCCCGCGGTGCCGTACTGCGTGACCCAGCCGTCGTAGAGACGCTTGGCCTCGATCTGCGGGTCGGACTGCCACGCCGGGAACTGCTGCAGGTCCTCGGCGTATTCGGTCAGGAACGAACGAATCTCGGCGGCGTCGGGGGTGTACGCCTCCTTGCAGGTGCAGAGCTTCTTGGCCAGCCGCTGCGCGAGGATGCCGAGCAGCGCATCCGCGAAGTTGAACGGGTCCATCCCCATGTCCAGCAGGCGCGCGATGGACTCGGGCGCGCTGTTGGTGTGCAGCGTCGCGAACACGAGGTGTCCGGTCAGGGAGGCTTCAATCCCAATGGCGACCGTCTCCTTGTCGCGCATCTCGCCGACCATGATGATGTCGGGATCCGCCCGCAGGAACGACCGCATCACCGTCGCGAAGTCGAGTCCGGCCTTGCGATTGACCTGCACCTGCCGCAAGCCCTTCTGCGTGATCTCGACCGGATCCTCCGCGGTCCAGATCTTGGTCTCGGGCGTATTGAGGTGGCCGAGGATCGAATGCAGCGTGGTGGTCTTGCCCGACCCGGTCGGGCCGCACACGAAGAACAGGCCGTAGGGCTTGGCGATCAGCGGCTTGAGACGGGCGGCGTTGTGCGGCGTCAGTCCGAGCTGGTCGACCGGGATCGGCTTGCCGGCGGACAGGATCCGCATCACCACGTCCTCGACACCACCGGCCGACGGGATCGTGGCGACTCGCAACTCGATGTCGAGAGGACCGTACTTCTTGAACTTGATCTTGCCGTCCTGCGGCTTGCGCTTCTCGGAGATGTCGAGGTCGCACATGATCTTGAGACGGGCGATCAGCGGTAGGCGATAGCTGGGCGGCACCTCGACGTACGGCGCCAGCGTGCCGTCCTTGCGAAAGCGGATGACGGTCTTCTGTCGACCGGGGTAAGGCTCGATGTGGATGTCCGACGCGCCCTGGTGGTACGCGTCGATGATGACCTTGTTGACGAACTTAACGAGCTCGTTGTCCGCCGCGGCAGCCAGTTCGTCATTGGGCTCGGCGAACTCGAGGGACCCGGCGTCGTTGTCGCCGCGCAGGAAGTCGTTGATCGATCCGGCGGCGATGTCCTCGCCGAAGAACAGGTCGAGCGTGCGCTCGAACTCTGCAGCGGTCGTGACGCGATAGACCACTTTCGGCGAGCGCGGGAAGATGTTGGACACGACCCGCGACGACTGGATGCGCTCGGGGTCGGTGGTCAGCACGACGAGGCCATCGGCCGCGTCCTCGACAGGCACCCATTGCGCCGACTGCGCGTACTCGCGCTTGATCTGCTTGACGAGGTCGAGCGGCTTGGGGCGGTCGGCCTTGAACGATTCGTAGGGCACGTCGAAGAAGATCGAAAGAGCCTTGCCGATCGCCCGCCGTTCGACCTGGAACTCGGTCAGCAGGATCTCTTCGATGTCCACGCCCTTGCGACGCGCGGAACTCCCAGCGAGCTTGATCTCCTCGGCCGAGATCAGTCCATCGGCGACCAGCGCGTCGTACTTGGAGCGGACTGGACGCGCGGACAGCGACGCGAGGTCGGCCTCCTTGCGGCGATTGCGCAGCGCCACGGCGAGCGTGTCGCACAACTCACGGAAGCCCTCCATCTCGGCACTGCCGAAGGGTTGGCCCGAGCGGCTGTTGATGAGCTGCGCGACGCCCAGCATCTCGCTGCTGTGGCCGCGCTTGCCGCGATAGATGATCGGCGCCGCCAGAACCTGTTGCGGCGCCTCGCCGGCCTCGATGCCGAACGCGCTGGAGGCCTGCAGGTCGGGATGGACCGCTGCCAGTTCCTCGGGGTCGGTCGCGTCGCGAAGGTTGATCTCGATCTGCGTCTGGGCCACGACGCCGACCAGGCTGTTGGTCTTGATGGGGCGGCGGAAGTCGCTGACCGTGCCGTCGGGCGCCCTGACCTTGGAGTGGAGCAGACGACCGTCGTCGCTGATCACGAAGATATGCAGGCGCTCGGCATTGAAGACACGCTTGATGTCGGCGCCCGCATCCAGAAGGATGTCGTCGACGGTGACCATCGCGTGCACGCGCGTGGCGACGTGCTGGATGTTCCGCGAGAACAGGAGCCGTGCGCCGAGGTCCGCCGAACCGGCGCGGTCGATTGCGCCGCGCCCCGCGGGATCGGATGGATCTCCTGGCCTGCCGAGGACGGTCGCTGGCTTCATGGTCGGTTTCCCGTCGAGTCGCCTACGGCGCTCAGCGGAAGAAGAACTCCATCTTGGTCCCCGACAGTTCGATGATGTCGTGGTTGGTCAGTGCCGTGGCGTCGAGTCCGAGCGCCTTCCCGTTGACGACGGGGAACGACGAGCCTTCGACGTGGGTGATGTAGTAGCCCTGCTGGCGGCGCGTGATGACCGCGACCTGCACGCCCGGACGGCCAAGCGTCGTGAGCGCCTTCGACAGCATCAGCTCCTTGCCGGCGTTGGGACCGTTGAGAATCTGGATGGTTGCCGCGGGACCGGCAGCACTGGCCGCGGGCGCAGCCGGCGGCAACGCCAGGCCGTTGTCGGTGGCTCCTGCACTGTCCTCGCCATTTCGCGATCGCGTCAACGACACCCGATGCGGCTCGCTGGCCATGGCACCGCCCGGGACGGTGGGCGTGAGCGACGTCGACGACAGGTGCTTGGGGGTCGCGGTGCTGCGGGACGCGTCGTCACCGCGGACGCCGATCTTGCCGTAGTCGCTGCCCGGCTTGGCGTCGGCCACGAACTTGAGCTTGTACTTGCCGAGCTCGACGGTGTCGTTACCCTGCAGGAAATGCTTCTTGATCGGCTGGCCGTTGACGGTGGTGCCGTTGGTGCTGCCGAGGTCTTCGATGAACGAGTCGTTGAGGATCGTGATCAGCACCGCGTGTTCGCCACTGACCGCGAGATTGTCGATGACGATGTCGTTGTGCGGCCGCCGACCGATACTGGTCCGCTCCTTCGTCAGCTCGACTTCCTTGAGGACGAGTCCGTCCATCGAAAGGATCAACTTCGGCATCTGCCACTCCGCAGTGTTTCCCAGCAGTTCATCGTTGCAGGGTGCACGGTCAAGCGTGCTGTCACGCGCGCCGCCAGTCGACATGCCGGCGATCGTCGGGTGCATCGTCTGCCGTATTTTCGTTCTTCGGGTCCGCGTCGCGTGGCCAACCGACGCTCGCGAGCACGACAGATACGTTATCACGGCCACCATTCGCGTTGGCTGCATCGACCAGTTTGAGAGCAACTTCGTCGAGAACCGATGGCTCCGCGACACGCCCGTCGATCGGCCGGTCGTAGTCGGAGGCGGTGAAGTCCGCTTCGCCATCGGCCGAATCGCCGCGCAACAGGTCGAAGATCTCCTCGTCGCTCAGCATGTCGGGCAGGCCGTCCGAGCAGATCAGGTAGAGGTCGCCCGGAACCAGGTCGTATTCGTTGATCTCGGGTTCCGCGATCAGGTCGACGCCCAGCGCGCGCGTGACGAAGTTGCGATTGATCGAAGCCCGCGCCTCGCCCGGCGTCAGGATCCCAGCATCGATCTGCTCCTGCAGCAGCGAGTGGTCGCGCGTGAGCAGGCTGAGGACGTCGTTGCGCATGCGATAGATGCGCGAGTCGCCGAGATGCAGCGTCGTGGCCGCGTTCTCCGAAAACAACAGCATCGCGAGCGTGGTGCCCATCCCCTCGCATTCGGGCTCACGACTCGCGACGTCGATGATCGCCTCGTTCACGCCATCGATGCGGGCGCGCAGGAGGGCATGGAGCATGCGTTGCGTACCGTCGGAACCAGTCGGCTTCCGTGTCGCGCCGTCGCGCAGCTGCGCCAGATCCTCGACGAGGTGGGTCAGCAGGAATTCGGCGGCGATGCCGCTGGCAACCTCGCCGGCGTTGTAGCCGCCCATGCCGTCGGCCACGATTGCGAGGCCCGACTCGGCGGCGATGGCGATCGCGTCCTCGTTCTGTTCGCGGACCATGCCACGGTGCGTGGCATGCGCGTATCGATAATGCATGCCGCCGCCCGTCTCCCGCGGCGCAGGTGGATTCACGCGGAGTTCCCTGAAGCCCGCGACGCAGGCATCGGCAGGTCAGGCAACAGGGAAGGGTATCGAATGGCGATCATGCGGGTGTCTGGCGGTGAGGCGCAGTGCAATGACGATCCCGCAAGGCGTTGCCGAGATCATGCCAGCGCGTGTTCGAACGCGTCAATCCAGCAAGTTCCGGTTGCGTCAGCCAGCGAATAAAGGCACCGCTCATTGGGTGCCGCCGGTCGAATGGTGGCGCGTCGCGTGGTCGCCGACCCGCGGACCGGATCGCGCAGCGCACGCCGGTCCGACCAGGTCCGTCAGATGGCGGCCTTCAGCAGCTTGCCCATCTCGCCCGGGTTGCGCGTCACCTTGATACCGCAGGCTTCCATCACCGAGAGCTTCTCCTGCGCCGTTCCCTTGCCGCCGGAGATGATCGCGCCGGCATGACCCATGCGCTTGCCTGGGGGCGCGGTGACGCCTGCAATGAAGCCGACCACGGGCTTCTTCATGTTGTCGCGGACCCAGTAGGCTGCTTCCTCTTCGTCGCCGCCACCGATTTCGCCGATCATGATCACCGCGTCGGTATCCGGGTCATCGTTGAAGAGCTTCATCACGTCGATGTGCTTCAACCCGTTGACCGGATCGCCGCCAATGCCGACCGCGGTCGACTGGCCCAGACCGAGTTCGGTGAGCTGACCGACGGCCTCATAGGTCAGCGTGCCCGAGCGCGACACGACGCCGATGCGACCCTTCATGTGGATGTGGCCCGGCATGATGCCGATCTTGATCTCGTCGGGCGTGATCACGCCCGGGCAGTTCGGCCCGACCAGGATGGTCTTGCGGTTCTGCTTGCGCATGCGGTCGCGGACTTCGACCATGTCGCGCACCGGGATGCCTTCGGTGATGCAGATCACCAGGTCGAGGTCGGCTTCGACCGCTTCCCAGATCGCGGCCGCGGCGCCCGCGGGCGGCACGTAGATCACCGAGGCGTTCGCGCCAGTCTGCTTCTTCGCGTCGGCCACCGACGCGAAGATCGGGATGCCTTCGAAGTCCTCGCCGGCCTTCTTCGGGTTGACGCCCGCGACGAAGCAGTTCTTCCCGTTCGCGTAGTCGCGACACATGCGGGTGTGGAACTGACCTGTCCTGCCGGTGATGCCCTGGGTGATGACCTTGGTGTTCTTGTCGATCAGGATGCTCATAGTTTTTTTGATGCGCGCAAGCGCCACTTCATGTCATCCCGGCGAACGCCAGGACCGAATGTTCAAGTTAAGGACGGGTACAGGTCGTACCCATCCCGGATTCAACGACTGGATCAGATTTACTTTCCAGTCCCGATGCCAACGTTTGATGCGCTTTTCCCTTTCGATTGCCGCCACGACCCATTCGCGAGCTTCGTGCCACACCAGTCGATGCAGTCGGTGCTCTCTGGTGGATCCCGGAACCGCTCCCTGTCGGTGCTCATTCGCTCGCCGAACTAAATCGTTGATCACGCCCACATACAACGTGCCGTAACGCTGGTTGGTGACGATATATCCATACGCGCAGGCCATCGCTCCATTGGGTACCGGCCTTCGCCGGGGTGACAAGGATCGAATGGGTCATGCGTGGCACGCGATCTGCGCCCTCACTCACCCCGCGCCGCAGCCACCACCTTCTCGCCCGCCTCCGTCATGTTCTTGGCGGAGATGATCGGCAGTCCCGAGTCCGCCAGCATCTGGCGCCCCAGTTCTTCGTTCGTGCCCTTCATGCGGACCACCAGCGGCACCTTCAGCGACAACGCCTTCGACGCGGCGATTACGCCTTCGGCAATGGTGTCGCACTTCATGATGCCGCCGAAGATGTTCACGAGGATCGCCTTCAGCTCGGGGTTCTTCAGCATGATCTTGAAGGCCTCGGTTACCTTCTCGGTCGTGGCGCCACCGCCCACGTCGAGGAAGTTGGCCGGCTCGCCGCCGAACAGCTTGATGGTGTCCATCGTGGCCATCGCGAGGCCGGCGCCGTTGACCAGGCAGCCGATGTCGCCGTCGAGCGAGATGTACGCGAGGTCGAACTTCGATGCCTCGATCTCGGCCGGATCTTCCTCGTCAAGGTCGCGCAGCGCGACGATCTCTGGGTGACGGTAGAGCGCGTTCGAATCGAAGTTGAGCTTGCAGTCGAGCGCGATCACCGCGCCGTCGCCGGTCAGGATCAGCGGGTTGATCTCGGCCAGCGCCGCATCCGTTTCCCAGTAGGCCTTGTACAACGCCTTGAAGATGGCGCGCGACTGCGGCAGCGACGCGGCGGGCACGCCGATCTTGGTCGCGACGTCGTCGGCGTCCGCATCCGACAGGCCGGTCTCGGGGTCGATGAAGATCTTGTGGATCTTCTCGGGCGTGTGTTCGGCCACTTCCTCGATGTCCATGCCGCCTTCGCTCGACGCCATCAGCGCGACGCGCTGGGTCGCCCGATCGGTGACCATGCCAAGGTACAGCTCCTTCTTGATGTCGGCGCCTTCCTCGATCAGCAGGCGACGCACCTTCTGGCCGGCGGGCGAGGTCTGGTGCGTGACGAGCTGCATGCCGAGGATCTCGCTCGCCTTCTGGCGCACGTCTTCGATGGACTTGGCGACCTTGACGCCGCCGCCCTTGCCGCGCCCGCCGGCATGGATCTGCGCCTTGACGACCCACACCTTGCCGCCGAGCTTCTCGGCCGCGGCGACCGCCTCGTCGACCGAGAAGGCGGGAATGCTGCGCGGCACCGCCACGCCGTATTTCTTCAGGATTTCCTTGCCTTGGTATTCGTGGATTTTCATATTGAGCGTTCGACTTTGGAGTCCGTCTGAAAGAGGAGATGCTGCCGGGCTTACGGTTGTACGAGCGTGCGATACCAGCGCGGATAGAACTCGGCGACCGCGCCGCCGTCGCTGCGCAATGCATGGCAACGGTCGAGCTGGAACGGCTTCTGGTCAGACGGCACGGGCGCGCCGGGCGCGGGGTCGCTCGCCGTGGCTTCGCGCGTTCGGAACACTTCGCCGGCGAAAGCCTGCACGGCGGCGGTCGGCAGGACGTTGGTCAGTTCGGTAATGTGCGTGCAGCCTTCGATGCCGCCCAGGCGCTCGCGAACGTCGCGCCTGAAATTGTTCATCAGGTTCAACCCGACCAGCTGGCCGTAGTCAGGGGCGATCGTCTCGCAGTAGCCGGGATACGGCACGCGAACCGACTCGGCCAGCGCATCGACCACGCGCAGCGTCGTGTCGATGGTGATCTTCAAGCGCATGTGATGGATCGGCTCTCCGACGACGCGAACCCCCGTCGCCAGGCGAAAGTCCTGTGCCTTCGTGTCGATCAGTTCCGCTTCGACGTCCCACAGCCCGTCGTCGCGCGCATAGACGTCGGCACTGATGGTTCGCTTGTGTACGTGGCGGCGGGTGGGCATCGAGGGAGAGGCGGCGACCCTGCAGTCGGATCGGCGCGAGGACTAGGTCTGCAGTGCGTGTTGCAATGCAAAGCCCACGAATTTATCACAGGCCGACCCCTCGACGGAGACCGCGGTCAGCGTGGCGCGAGGAGCGTTGCCAGGGCGCGGGCGACGACGCGGGTCGCGATGCGCAGGTCTTCGAGCACCAGGTTCTCGTCGGCCCGCTTGGCGTTCGCTTCGAGGATGGAACGCGGACCCGCGCCATAAAGCACGATCGGGATGCCGGCCTCGCCGTAGAGGCGGGCGTCGGTGTAGAGCGGCGTTGCCGTCGCGGTGATGGGCGAGCCCATCACGTCGGACGCGGCCGCCTGCAGTGCCTCGACGAGTCGCTCGTGGCCGGGCAGCGGCTTCAAGGCGCGGGCGAGCAGCAGTTGCTTCACGTCGACCGAGAGCCCCTGCTGCTTCGGCAGCGCCCCGGCGATCACCTTGCGCAGCGCCGCCTCGACCGCGACCGGATCCTCTTCGGGAATCATGCGGCGATCGAGCTTGAACGTGACGCGGTCGGGGACGACGTTGGTGTTGATACCGCCTTCGATCAGGCCGATGTTGAGCGTCGGCGAGCCGATCCCCTCGACCTGCGATCGTTGCTTTTGCAACTGTTCGGCGTCCGCATAGATCGCAGCCATCACGACGTGGGCGGCGCGGATCGCATCGACGCCGGTCTCGGGCATCCCGGCATGTGCCGACCTGCCGCGGATGGAGACCGCGAGTTGCAGGCAGCCGTTGTGTGCGGTGACGACGGCGTACGAGAAGCCCGGTCCGAGCGCGAGGTCGGGCTTGCTGATCTCCTCGGAAAGCAGCCACGCCGGGCCGAGAAGTCCGCCGAACTCCTCGTCGTAGGTCAGGTGCAGTTCGATCGCGCCGGACAGCGGCAGGCCGCTGGCCATCAACGCGCGCAGCGCGAACGTGTAGGTTGCGAAGTCGGACTTGGAGACGGCGACGCCGCGGCCGTACATGCGGCCGTCGACCACGGCGCCGCCGTAGGGACCCTGCGTCCATCCCTCACCGGGCGGCACGACGTCGCCGTGCACGTTGAGCGCGATCACCGGGCCGCCCGCGCCGAGGCGCTGCCGCACCACGAGATTCACGACCGATCGCATCCCGGCGTCGGCCACGGCCGCCTGCGGCGGCGCGTGCCGTTCGACCACGAAGCCGATGTCTTCGAGCAGCATCGCCGCGCGATCGGCCGCGGGCAGGTTGTCGCCGGGCGGCGTGTCGGAAGGGACGCGAACGATCTCGCGCAGGAACGCGATTTCTTCGTCGAAGTGGGCCTCGATCCAGTGGTCGAGTGCCGCGCCTTGCGCGATGGAGTCCGAGGTGGTCATGCCCGAAGCATGCCCGGCAACTCTCGAAGGGACAAACCCTGGTAAACCTGCGGATCAGCCGCCTTCATCATCCGCGTCGTTGGCGCTCGCGAAAGGCGGCGACCTTCATCCGGTTGCCGCAGGTTCCGGCGCTGCAGAACAGGCGTCGATGCGCCTTCGTCCGGTCGACGAACATCAGCGAACAGGCGTGGCCCACGCAGCGCCTGACGCAGGTCGGTTCTTCGGTCGTGACGAGCGCGGCGATCGACGGGGCGATCAGCAGGACGAGGTCCGCCGCGACGTCGACGCGGCTGTGGTCCACGACCTGCCATCCATCGTCCGTGGCAACGATCTGCCGGAAGCCGTTGCCGCGCGACAGCAGCAAGTTGAGGCGCCGCACTTCGATGGTGTAGTCGACAGTCGGATCCTCCCGCCAGCGCTCGATCCAGTCACGGGCCCAGCCGCGCAACTCACGCGCCGTCGTCGCGACCGCGTCGAGCGCCTCGACGCCGAATCGTCGCCTGTCCCTTGTTGCAGCGGCGGCCTCGAGCAGGCCGGCGGCGACCAGCCAGTCGACGAACGCCCGGCCGTCGCCGATCAACTCCACCGGCGTGCCCATCGGCGTCATGGCGGTGTTGAAGAAATCCATCGCGGGATGGCTACCGAGGAACAGCGGGGTCATGGCAGGAAAATTGTCCTGGTAGGGGAAATAGATAGTAACTTGTAATATATTGTTTTACGAGTTACTTATGCTGCTGTAACTTTTGATGCCATATTTCTCTAGTTACTCCTCTTTCCACCAAAACCTGTCAGGAGTTCTCGCAAGCGCCATCCTTCCCGTCTTCACGAACTCGCCGCATCTTTCTGCTTCGCCCTTCCACTCTGGGTGCCCCCCCGTCGACGGCAAACGCGAAGGTCGCGCCGACCACCGCCGACACGGTCCGCACGCGCTACCACACCGCGACGATCGACGGCGTCGAATGGTTCTATCGCGAAGCCGGGCCTGCGGACGG
Source organism: Betaproteobacteria bacterium (assembly GCA_025356395.1). Taxonomy (GTDB): domain Bacteria; phylum Pseudomonadota; class Gammaproteobacteria; order Burkholderiales; family Burkholderiaceae_D; genus CAHJXF01. The sequence continues at coordinate 8,181 of JANXTA010000135.1, read as the reverse complement.
CCCGGTCGTCGTGCTGCTGCACGGCTTCCCGACCTCGTCGCACATGGATCGAAACCTCATCCCGGTGCTCGCCGACCGCTATCACGTCATCGCGCCCGACTATCCCGGGTTCGGACAGAGCGGCGTTCCGGATCGCAGGACCTTCGACTACACGTTCGCGCACTTCGCCACGCTGATCGACGGCCTGCTCGACCATCTCGGCGCGAAGCGCTACGCCTTGTACATCCAGGACTACGGCGCGCCGGTCGGCCTGCGGCTGGCGCTGCTGCATCCGGAACGGGTCACGGCACTGGTCGCGCAGAACGGCAACGCGTACGTCGAAGGTTTCTCGGACTTCTGGAAGCCGCTGCAGGCCTATTGGGCCGACGACACGCAGGCCCGCCGCGATGCATTGCGTCCGGGGCTGAGCCTCGACGCGACGCGGGCCAAGTACCTCGACGGCGTGCGCGATCCGTCGCGTGTCGACCCGGACAACTGGGTGCACGATCAGGCGCTGCTGGATCGGCCGGGCATCGACGAGATCATGATCGACCTGTGGAAGGACTACGCGACCAACGTCGCGCTGTACCCGGAGTTCCAGGCGTTCTTCAGGGCGCGGCGACCGCCGACCTTGATCGCGTGGGGCGCGAACGATCCGATCTTCCCCGCGGCCGGCGGCCGGGCCTACCTGCGCGACCTGCCCGACGCCGAACTGCACCTGCTCGATACCGGCCACTTCGCGCTCGAGGACCAGGGCGAGGAGATCGGGCGACTGATGCACGACTTCCTGGACCGCAAGCTGCCGCGGCCGTGATCCGGCAGCGCCCCGTCAGTGCGCGGAGGACCCCACGAAGTTGGCGAGCTCCGGGGTAGAGGGGTTCGCCATCAGCGTCGCCGGATGACCGACCTCGTGCACGCGGCCGTGATGCATGAAGACCAGCTTGTCGCCCACCTCGCGCGCGAAGCGCATCTCGTGCGTGACCATCACCAGCGTCATGCCTTCGGCCGCGAGCTTCTTAACGACGGCGAGCACTTCGTTGACGAGCTCGGGGTCGAGTGCCGACGTGATCTCGTCGCACAGCAGCACGCGCGGCTTCATCGCCAGCGCCCGCGCGATCGCGACGCGTTGCTGCTGACCCCCGGACAACTGGTCGGGGAACGCGTCGAACTTCTCGGCCAGTCCGACCTTTTCCAGCATCTCGCGCGCGATGCTTTCGCACTCGGCCGTCGAGGTCTTCTTGACGACACCCGGCGCCAGCATCACGTTGCGGCCGGCGGTCAGGTGGGGGAACAGGTTGAACTGCTGGAACACCATGCCGACCTTCTGGCGCAGCTCGCGCAGCTGACTGGCCGTCGAGTGGACGTGATTGCCTTCGATCTGGATCGACCCGCCTTCGTCGAAGGTCTCGAGGCCGTTGATGGTCCGCAGCAGCGTGCTCTTGCCCGAGCCGCTGCGCCCGATGATCGCGACGACCTCGCCCTCCTCGATGTCGAGGTCCACGCCTTTCAGCACGTGGTTCGGGCCGAAATGCTTGTGCAACGCGCTAATGCGTACCAGCGACATTGAATTTCCTTTCGAGCATTCGCGCGTAGGCGGACAGCGGGTAGCAGAGCAGGAAGTAGCCGAGCGCGACGAACGCGAAGACCTGGAACGGCAGGAAGGTCGCGTTGGCCAGCACGACGCCGGTCTTGGTCAGCTCGGTGAAGCCGATGATCGATGTCACGGACGTGGCCTTCACGACCTGCACCGCGAAACCGACCGTGGGCGGGATCGAGATGCGAAAGGCCTGCGGCAGCACGACGTGGCGCATCTGCTCGAACCACGTCATCGCGAGCGACGCGGACGCCTCCCACTGGCCCCTGGGGATCGCCTCGACGCAGCCGCGCCAGATCTCCGCGAGGAACGCACTCGTGAAGCAGGTCAGGCCGACCGCGGCCGCGAGCCAGGCCGGGACATCGATGCCGAGATTGGGGAGGCCGAAGAAGATGATGAAGAGCTGCATCAGCAACGGCGTGCCCTGGAAGACCGAGATCCATGCCTTGGCGAGGTTGCGCAGCCACGGGCGCGCGGAAATGCGTGCGAACAGCACGATCAGCCCCGTGATCCCGCCCAGCACGAAGGCGACGATGGCCAGGACGACCGTCCAGCGCAACGCCAGCGCGAGGTTGCTGACGATGTCCCAAAGGGAGAACTCGTCGGCCATGGCGGGCTCAGGGACGCGGGGAGGTAAAGACGACGAGACGCTGACGGACTTCCATCATCGCGGTCGCCCGATGATGAAGCGCTGGCCATAGCGCGAAAGCAACTGCCGCAGCGCGATGGCCAGCAGCAAATAGATCACGGCGACGGTGAAATAAGTCTCGAGCGAGCGGAAGTTGCGCGAAGAGATGAAGCCCGCGGCGAAGGTCAGCTCCTCGGCGCCGATCTGCGAGCAGACCGACGAACCCAGCATCACGATGACGACCTGACTCGCGATGGAAGGCCAGACCTTCTGGAGCGCCGGTCGCAGGACCACGTGACGGAAGATCTGCGCGCGCGTCATCGCGAGCGCCTGCGCCGCCTCGACCTGGCCGCGCGGCGTGGCCTGCACGCCCGACCGGATGATCTCGGTGCAGTACGCGCCGAGGTTGATGACCATCGTCAGCGATGCGGCCTGCCAGTCGTCGAGCTTGACGCCGAGCGCCGGCAGCCCGAAGAAGATGAAGAAGAGCTGGACCAGGAAGGGCGTGTTGCGGATCGCCTCGACGTAGATCGCGAAGATGTAGTTGAACGGCTTGATCTTCCACGCGCGGCAGACCGAGCCGACGATGCCGATGCCGATGCCGAAGACCGCACCGAGCGCGGTTAGTGCGAGGGTGAAGACGATGCCCCGGCCGATCAGCGGCAGGTAGTCGAGGATCGCGGAGAAATCGAAGTGGTAGTTCACTTGTTCATGTCATCCCGGCGAAGGCCGGGACCCAATTGGTTGCACCGCGATGATGCGGTCCCGGCCTTCGCGGGGATGACACAGTCGGAGGCTTCGCCTCAAAAGTCCTTTGGTAACGCTGCCGTCAGCCACTTCTTCGAGATCTCGTTCAACTGACCGTCCTTCTTGACCTTGACGAGGATGCGGTTGACCTCGGCCATCAACGCCGGCTCGTTCTTGTTGAGGCCCACGTAGCAAGGCGAATCCTTGATCAAGAAGCGCGAGTCGAGGCGACGCAGACGCGTCCGCTCGTTGAGCGCAGCCGCGGTGGTGTTGCCCGTGGCGACCAGCTGCACCTGCCCCGTCAGGAAGGCCTGCAGCGTCGAGTTGTTGTCCTCGAAGCGCTTGATCGTGACCGTCGGCGGCGCCACCTTGGTCAGCTCGAGATCCTCGATCGCCCCTCGGGTCACGCCGATGACCTTGCCGGCCAGGTCGGCAGGCTTGTCGACCTTGAGATCGGCCGGGCCGAACACCGCGCTGAAGAACGGGGCATAAGCCACCGAGAAGTCGAGCACCTTTTCGCGTTCGGCATTCTTGCCGAGCGTCGAGATCACCAGGTCGACCTTGTTGGTCGTGAGGAACGGGATGCGGTTGGTGCTGGTGACCGGCACGAGCTCGAGCTTGACACCCATCTCCCTGGCCAGAAGGGCGGCCGTGTCGATGTCGTAGCCACGCGGCTTGAGATCGGGACCGACCGTGCCGAATGGCGGGAAGTCCTGCGGGACGGCGACGCGCAACACGCCGCTCGCCCTGACGGTGTCGAGACCGTCGGCGCGGGCCGTGGTTGCGAAGACGAGGACACCGCAGGCGATAGCCAGCGATGCGAAGACAGGCAGACGAAATCTCATGGGCGCATTCCGGAAACGATCGACGAAGCATCGTTGACGCACGAGATGTGCCAGGGCGCGATCCAGCGAAAGGATCCGGCTCGACCGAATCGAGCGACTGGCGCCACAGCGGCGCTTCGCCGCTCTCCCGGGCGCATGCAGGGGTCGGGTTCGGCGACCGCCAACAGCAGCCGGATCTTGGTGCAGCGGCCGCGCGCGGTCGCATCCCTGCCGACCCATCGGCACGCATCGAATGCGTTCACCCGCCTGATCGCGCGGACGCGTCATCGCGGTGCGCACGCAAGATCGCGCACCCGATTGATCCGTTCGCACCGAAACCAGCCATGACGGCCGTCAGTCGATCGTCTCGACTTTTCCGGCAAGGACTTGCGTGATCACGTCCATCGAGAACCCGCGGGTCTGCAGGTAGCGTCCCTGACGTCCACGCTCTTCGGCGCTCGTCGGCAGTGCGTCGAAGCGGCGCGCCCACGCCGCTTGCGCGCGGTGGGCCTCGGTGCCGACCACCTGCACCATTGCGGCACTCGCGTCGCCGGCACCGACGCCGCGCTCACGCAGGTCGCGCGCGAGCCGCAGGTCGCCATAGCGCGGCGACCGCTGGCGCACAAGCGACGCCGCGAACCGCGCGTCGGACAGGAGCTTCTGTTCCTGCAACTGGTCGAGGATGCGGTCGATGTCGTCGACGCTCTCGTCCGGACCGAGATGCGGTTTGAGCTTGCGAGCCAGTTGGACCCGGCTATGCTCGCGCCGCGACAGCAGATCGATGGCGCGCGCCATCAGGCTGCGGCCGGTGCGACGAGGCGATGCGCCCATCACACGTATCGCTGACACGAGGTGTATCGCGATGGGCGCCGACCCGATGGGCGCCGGCCCGAATGACCGGCAAACAAAGCGGGTCGGCGTTTGGACTGCACGCAGTCGTGGGTCATCGCGTCGACCGACCGCGTCGTCTTGCTCGCGACGACGACCCGACGCCTCCCGTCAGGCCGCAGCTTCCGCCACGGCACCACGCGCAACGACGCCCTTGTTCTCGCGGATCTTGTTCTCGATCTCGAGCGCGACTTGGGGATTGGCGCGCAGGTATTCGCGCGCGTTGTCCTTGCCCTGGCCGATGCGATCGCCGTTGTAGCTGTACCAGCTGCCCGACTTGTCGACGATGTTGAGTTCGGCGCCGAGGTCGATGACTTCGCCTTCGCGCGAGATCCCTTCGCCGTAGAGGATATCGAACTGCGCGACCTTGAACGGCGGCGCGACCTTGTTCTTGACGACCTTGACCTTGGTCTCGGAGCCGATCACTTCCTCGCCCTTCTTGATCGAGCCGGTGCGACGGATGTCGAGGCGCACCGACGCGTAGAACTTGAGCGCATTGCCGCCGGTGGTGGTCTCGGGGTTGCCGAACATCACGCCGATCTTCATGCGGATCTGGTTGATGAAGATGACCAGCGTGTTGGTGCGCTTGATGGAGCCGGTCAGCTTGCGGAGCGCCTGGCTCATCAGCCGTGCTTGCAGGCCGGGCAACGAGTCACCCATCTCGCCTTCGATCTCGGCCTTCGGCGTCAGTGCCGCCACCGAGTCGATGACGATCAGGTCGACGGAGCCCGAACGCACGAGCGCGTCGCAGATCTCGAGAGCCTGTTCGCCTGTATCGGGCTGCGAGATCAGCAGGTCGGTCAGCTCGACGCCGAGCTTCTGCGCGTACTGCGGATCGAGCGCGTGTTCCGCGTCGATGAACGCGGCGGTGCCGCCGAGCTTCTGCATCTCGGCGATGACCTGCAGCGTCAGCGTGGTCTTGCCCGACGATTCCGGGCCGTAGATCTCGACGACGCGGCCGCGCGGCAGGCCGCCGATACCCAGTGCGATGTCGAGGCCGAGCGAGCCGGTCGACACGACTTCGATGTCCTCGATAACCTCGCCCGCACCGAGCCGCATGATCGAGCCCTTGCCGAACTGCTTCTCGATCTGCGCGAGCGCTGCAGCCAGCGCCTTGCTCTTGTCGCTGCCGGCACCGTTCTTGTCGGCAGCCTGGCCTTTGGCCGTTCTTTCTTCCATGGAATCCTCGTGATTGGGGCGCTCGATGAGGCGCCGCGTCTGCGCCGGATGCGATCGGTCGGCAGGCTCGCAGAAGCCTTTGTGCGACCGATCGAATGCGTTGGGGAAATCGTGCGGCGGCTGGTGCAGATCCATTGAAACCATCCTGCGTTTCGCCTTGATTCGGAGCCGTCGCGTCCGACCCTAAATATACTCTACCGACCCTCCCCGGGTGCCGCATCGACGATACGGATGAGCGCTTCGCCACGATGGAGCGAGCGCCGTGACCGTGACTGGAAAATGACCGATAAACAACTCTGACTTACGGGTTTTCCCGCACAAATCCTCTATGAAACGGGCTCGTCGCGACCCCAATGAACCTCGTTGCCGTAAATGATGGTTTTTAGCGCAACTGCAAGATAAGCTTGCCCGCGCTCGACCAGTCGACACTGAACGACGGGCGTCAAATTTCCGGAGGAGTACATGGCGGCAACTATCGCAGCGCAACCCGCAGCGGCACCGATGTCGAAGGAAGAACGCAAGGTCATCTTCGCATCGTCCCTCGGCACCGTTTTCGAGTGGTACGACTTCTATCTGTACGGATCGCTCGCGGCCATCATCGGCAAGCAGTTCTTCTCCGGACTGAACGAAACCTCGCAGTTCCTCTTCGCCTTGCTGGCCTTCTCGGCCGGCTTCGCGGTGCGTCCTTTCGGCGCCATCGTCTTCGGTCGGCTCGGGGACCTCGTGGGCCGCAAGTACACCTTCCTGATCACCATCCTGTTGATGGGGTTCTCGACCTTCATCGTCGGAGTTCTTCCGTCGTATTCGTCGATCGGCATCGCGGCACCGGTCATCCTCATCGCGCTGCGACTCGTGCAGGGCCTCGCGCTCGGCGGCGAGTACGGCGGCGCGGCGACCTACGTGGCGGAACACGCGCCGACCGGCAAGCGCGGCGCTTACACGAGCTGGATCCAGACCACTGCAACGCTGGGTCTGTTCCTCTCGCTGATCGTGATCGTGGTCACGCGCAACACGCTCGGCGAGGTGGTCTTCGCCGACTGGGGCTGGCGCATTCCGTTCGGCGTGTCGATCCTGCTGCTCGCGATCTCGGTCTGGATCCGCCTGTCGCTCAACGAGTCGCCGGCATTCCGCAAGATGAAGTCCGAGGGCAAGCTGTCGAAGGCACCGTTGAAGGAAGCTTTCGGCACCTGGGGCAACCTCAAGATCGTCATCCTGGCGCTGGTTGGCCTGACGGCCGGTCAGGCCGTCGTCTGGTACACCGGACAGTTCTACTCGTTGTTCTTCCTGACGCAGACTCTGAAGGTCGACAACACCACGGCCAACTACCTGATCGCGGCGGCACTGCTGACCGGCACGCCGTTTTTCGTGATTTTCGGCACGCTGTCCGACAAGATCGGCCGCAAGCCGATCATCATGGCCGGTTGCCTGCTGGCCGCGCTGACGTACTTCCCGATCTTCCAGGGCATCACCCATTACGCCAACCCGGCGCTGGAAGCCGCACAGACGAAGTCCCCGGTGGTGGTCGTGGCCGATCCCGCAACCTGCCACTTCCAGTTCGAAGCGTTCGCGAAGCCCGGCAAGCCGACCTACTCCGACTCGTGCGACCTCGCCACCTCGGTCCTCGCCAAGGCTTCGGTGTCGTACACGATCGAGCCTGCAGCGGCAGGGTCCGTCGCCGTGGTCAAGATCGGCGACAAGTCGATCAACAGCTTCGAAGGCGGTCCGCTCGACTCGGCCGCGTTCAAGACGCGGGTCGCCGACTTCAACAAGGCGATGGGTGCCGAGATCAAGACCGCGGGTTACCCCGCGAAGGCCGACGACGCGCAGATCAACAAGGTCATGGTCTGGCTGTTGCTCGCCATCCTCGTGATCTACGTGACGATGGTCTACGGCCCGATTGCCGCGATGCTCGTCGAGATGTTCCCGACCCGGATCCGCTACACGTCGATGTCGCTGCCGTATCACATCGGCAACGGCTGGTTCGGTGGCTTCCTGCCCCCGATCGCGTTCGCACTGGTCGCGTTCAAGGGCAACATCTACGCCGGCCTCTGGTACCCGATCGTCATCGCCGTCATCACGCTGGTGATCGGCACGCTGTTCGTCAAGGAGACGAAAGATGTGGACATCTACGCAGACTGATCGGCAACCACTCTGAAAAAAAAGCCCCGCTTCGGCGGGGCTTTTTTGTGCCCTGCGCATCAGGCGGACTCCAGCAGCAACGCCACCGTGAGTCACCGCGACAGTGTGATGGACGTTGCCTTTCCTTGTGGGGTGCAGGGTTGGATAGCTAGACTCGGTGAATGGGGATATTGAGATTTATTCTGGCCTTCGCCGTCATGGTG
>JANXTA010000086.1 GCA_025356395.1 Betaproteobacteria bacterium | reverse complement strand
AGCTCCTAAATCCAACTGGAAACCAAGTAAACGCCAACGACGAGCGTTTCGCTCTAGCCGCGTAAGACCGGCTTGACGCTGCACCGATCTGCCTCTGGGTCGGATCAAGGGGGAGAAATCTCCCGCGATTAGCAGCGCCATTTACAGAGGACCGGACGTGCATCGGGTCACTTGATGCGCTCCTAGAACCAAGGTGACTCGCAACGTGAAGGCCCGCCGACTGGCCCAGCACGAGGTTAAAACCAAATAAGCCGGCTAAGCATGTAGATCTGCCTGTGGAAGATTTGCGGACGGCGGTTCGATTCCGCCCGGCTCCACCACAAACTTGAAGCCCGATCTGTCGAAAGACACGTCGGGCTTTTCTTTTGGCTGACAGGCACGCTCGGCAGGTGCGTGCACCGTGCAAGATCGACGTCCGGTCAACCGATTAAAGACCGGACAAATCGACCCGCATGGGGTCATGGATGAGTTTGGCGAGACCCGTGTTCGAGCGATGGCCATGCCTGATGCCCTGGTTGGCGTCATGTCGATCGGCGATATCCAACGGCCAAGCCTCATCCGGTGACGAAAACATCTCCCAGCGAACCCGGCATGCAATCCGACGAAGGCAACGCGGCAAGAGGACCAACCATGCGCGTTCACGCGGCAAAGCCCGAGACGACAGCCCGCGCAGCGGCATGGTCCGTCTTCGCGTCGGCAATGCTCGCCTTGATCGTATGCGCGACGACGACCTACGGGATCGTCAAAGCGTACTCGTCGGTGCCGTGCTACGACGCGTGGGATGGCTCGATCAACTTCTATCGGCAGGTCACGGACGGCAACTTCATCGCATGGTGGGCTCCGCACAATGAGCACCGCGTGGTGCTCCCCCGACTGCTGCTGTGGGCCGACCTGCACTGGCTGGGCGGCACGGACGTCATGCCGCTCGTCGTCGATGCGCTGGCCGTCGTCGGCGCGGCGTGGACCTTCTGGAAGATGTCGCTCGCGAACCGGCCTGGCATCGTACGGTCCCGCCATGCGGCGTTCGGCCTTTGCGTGTTGGCCTGGCTCGCGCTGTGGATGCAGAAAGAGAACCTGACGTCTGGCTTCCAGAGCGGCTTCCTGCTGGCGTTCTGCGTGCCGCTCTGGGCATTCCGACTGCTGGACGAGGCGAGTCGCGGGCCGCGTCTGCGATTCGTGGGTGCCTGCGTGCTCGGCGTCGCAGCCGCAGGCACGATGATCAACGGCGTGATCACTCTTCCGCTGATGACTCTGCAGGCGCTGCTCACCAGTCAATCGTGGCGACGCTGCCTGATCCTGTCCGGACTGTCGGTGGTGATCGCCACAGCCTATTTTTACGGGCTTGCGGTGACGGCCGAACATCTGCATCGATCGCGATGGGGACTCGACGATCTGGTGTCGGTCATCCAGTACACCGTCTACTACCTCGGCAGTCCTGCGCACTTCTTGTTGAAGGAAGGAATCGTCGGCCGATTCGGTGCCGCGACAGCGGGCTCGATGCTGATCGTGCTGGCGGTGGTCGCAGCCGTTCGCAACGCGCGGTCGCGCCAGCCCGACGACACCGCGTTTGCGTTGCTGATCTTCATCCTGTACGTGATGGTCGCCGCGTTGCTGACCGCCTGGGGGCGCATCGGGTTCGGCGTCGACCAGGCCTTCTCGAGTCGCTACACGACGCCGGCGTTGATGGCATGGGCAGCGCTCTTCGCGTTGTATCGACGTTCGTCGACCGCACCGCTGGCGCGCTGGAAGCACGGAGCGCGGATCGTCGCGGTCTTGCTGGCGCTGTTGATGATCCGCCTTCAGACCGAAGCGACGAAGCCTCAGGACGTGGCCCGCTTCGGCCAGAAGCTCGGTGCTCTCGCGCTCGCACTGCAGGTCAACGACGCCGAAGCGATCCATAGAATCTATCCGCGTGCGCAGCGCGCGCTCGAAATCGCCGCAGCGGCAAGCGCTCGCAACCTCTCGGTGTTCAATCGTTTCCCGTGGAAAGGAGCGAGCACCGCGATCGGCGGCCTCGATCAGGCACCGCCAGCGTCGGTGCGCTGCGAGGGCGCCATCGACCGCATCGAAGTCATCGAGGACGACCCTCGCTATCTGCGGATCACGGGCTGGCTGATCGATCCCTCGTCCCGCTCGTCACCTGGCAGGATCGAGATCGTCGACCCATCGAACACCGTCGTTGGCATTGCGATCGGGCGCCGTCCGCGCGACAGCACAGGCGCCACGTCGCCCAAAGGGCCGACCGCCGGGTTCGCCGGCTATCTGCGTGTCGGCGAGGTGACCACGGTGACGCTGCGCGGCGAACGGCCCGACTGCTTGCTCTCGGGCGTCCGCTTGCCGGCCGGCTAGGGGACGTGCGACCAGCGGCGCGCGAAACCGCGTTCGACGCCGATCCGTGCTCGCGTCGTCGCAGGCTCCGAAGTCGCGATCCGAACCCGGGCTCGTCTGGTGGATCGCTGCACCGGTCGGAAGGACGAAGGCGACCCCCAGGGTGGCCTTCGTCCTTGGTAAAGCCGGACAGAATCGAACCGTCGTCCGCAAATCTTCACGACCAGAGATGCACACGATTCGTCGCGCTGTTCCTGCCTTCGAACGGACGAGCCTGGCCGTATCGTCCTCGATCATCACCTCAGGAATCGCCATGCATGCCATTCACCTCCCGCTCTTCGGCGTCCTCGCCCTGCTCGCCGCCTGTGCGATGCCGTCCGACTATCACGCGACCGATCTGCGCGGCGGCTTCAGCGACGCGCAACTCGGTCGGGCCACCTTTCGTGTGACCTACAAGGGCAACGTCTCGCAGAAGCAGAGCGAGACCGACGAACTCGCGTTGCTGCGCAGCGCCGAGGTGGCGCAGCAGCACGGCTACGGCTGGTTCACGAGCGGAGGCTATGCCGCTACCGGCACGGCGCTCGCGCTGTTCTCCGGCGCGGTCCCGGTGCCGGCCACGACCCTCACGATCGTCTGCTATCCGGTCCGTCCCGATACCTCGGGGCTGGTCTACGACGCCGACCAGGTCATCGCGAATCTCGGACCGAAGTACCGGCGCTCGTGAGACCGCCGCTCCATCGCACGATCCCGTCGCGCGCCTGACGATTCGCAAGCCGCGACGACGTTCGCGACGCGAGGGTCGACCGCTGGGTCCATGGCCGACCTATGATCGGTCCCCCTCCACCGATCCGACTTCCCTCGAAGCTTCACCATGATCGCCCTGCTCGAAGCAAGCAAGGCAGGACTGTTCGCTCGCGGTCAATGGCTGCCCAACATCGTGGCCGGCATCATCGTCGCCGTGGTGGCCGTGCCCTTGTCGATGGCCTTCGCGATCGCGTCCGGGGCACGACCCGAGCAGGGCCTCTACACCGCGATCATCGGCGGCGGCCTCGTCTCGGTGTTCGGCGGCAGTCGGCTGCAGGTCGCCGGACCGACCGGCGCCTTCATCGCGATCCTCGCGGGCATCAC
>JANXTA010000084.1 GCA_025356395.1 Betaproteobacteria bacterium | reverse complement strand
GGTCAGAACCAGAGAACCAGAATCGCTGTCGTCGTCCGAGCCGTCCTTCTTGACGAAGCTCTTATGACTGGCCCAAGCCTGGATCAACGTGCCGTCGACCGAGAAGTACTCGCGGCTCAGCAGATGGCGCCGATCGGCCAGCTGCATCACCTCCGCGAATAAGCTCTCGACGATCTCGTGTTCGATCAGTCAGTCGCGGTTCTTCGAGAAAGTCGAGTGGTCCCACACCGCATCGTCGATCGCCAAGCCGATGAACCAGCGCTACATCAGGTTGTAGCGCACCTGCTCCATCAACTGACGCTCGCTACGCACCGGGAAGAACATCTGGATCAGCATCGCCCGCAACAGCTTCTCCGGTGCGATCGAGGCGCGACCCGTATCGGCGTACATCGTGTTGAACAGACCACTCAATCGACCAAGCGCTTCATCGACCAGGGTCCGCACCGACCAAAGCGGATCATCCGCAGGCACAAAGTCGTTGAGCTTGCTGACCGTGAACAACGCTTCCTGCATCCCCGTCCGAATCCACGCATCGCAGTCGCCTTGAGAAAATCATGAACACGATATCGATAACGACACCTGCGCAACGCCCGTTTACTCGTGGTCGAAATTCCACAGCCTGCTAGCGTTGACCATCCTTAGCGCGATCCCTGCCCGGTCAGCACGGTGCGCACGGTGCGAATGCCGATCACGAGATCCAGCGCGAATGACATGTGCTTGACGTAGAAGAGGTCGAGCTCGAGCTTGATCATCGCGTCGGAGAGATCGGTGACGTGGCCCTGAGTAACCTGCGCCCAGCCCGTGATGCCCGGTCGGACCAGGTGCCGATACGGGTAGTGCGGAACTCGATTGAACAGGGCAGCGGCGCTCTCGACCCATTCAGGGCGCGGACCGATCAGGCTCATGGTTCCGGTCAGCACGTTGATGAGCTGTGGCAATTCGTCCAGGCGATAGCGTCGCAGGAAGTGCCCGACGGTCGTGACGCGGGTCGCGTCGTGCCCGTCGACCCTCGACCTCGTGCTTTCACCGATGGCGGATAGCGCGGGCCGCATCGTCCTGAACTTCATCATCTTGAAAGGCTGACCTCCCAGGCCCACACGCTCCTGCAGGAACAGGGCGGTTGCTCCACCGCGCTCGATGCGCAGTATCAGCGCGATAACGGCCATCGGAATCGCCAGTACGAACAGCAGGACGGCTGCGCCGGTCAGATCGAGCAGGCGCTTGACGAGCGTGTAGATGATCCGCCCCGATGAGTCGTCCAGGAAGCTGTCTTCCGTATGGCTTAGCGCCAGCCGCCCTGTAAGCAGTTCGTGCATGTGGTCCGCCGAATAGATGCGCGTACCCCGCAGCTTGAGCCAAGTGATGACGCGCTTCAGTTCTTCGCTCTTTTCCGAGTATCGATCGATGACGACCCCGTCGAGCGCCATCAGCGCTTCGATGTCGGAGGTCTCGATCAGATCTGCGCGCACATGGGTGATCTGGACCGATCGGAGGGCGGCGCGCGCCGAGGCGAGGAGGTCGATGACCCTCTTCTCGGGGACACCCAGCCTGAGAACCAGCGAGCGCAGATGGATGCGGATGCCGATGAACATCCAGACAGTCGCCACGACGAATGAGCCCGCGAGCGCGACGCGCGAGTAGGGCGAGTGGTTCGCTGCGAAGAGCACCAGCAGCCCGGCGTAGCAGGCCGCTGAGCTGAACACGACCCAGATGCCCCCCTGGGCTGCAGGAACATGGATGAAGCGGTCGATCGACAGCATCGTCGCGATCAACGCCCCGATCGACCACCAGAGAGTATCCACGAAGATCACCTCTGCCGGCGTGAGTACCACGAGTCGGTCGATGAGAAGGAGCACGATCATCCAAGCGCCGGCTCCATACGAGCCCCACTTCAACATGGCGAGGCGCTTTCGGGCGCTGACGGTATGGCTCGGCGTGGAAAATATGCGATGAACGTCGTCGGACATCATCGAGGTCAGGAAGATGTCAGATGCATCCGACGGCCGATGACCCGCACCACGATGGCCGCTACGAATGCGACTCGCCAGCGGATCATCTGCATCAGCGACTGATGGGTCGAGGGCGTGGCGTTCCGTCGGTGCCGACGGTAGTCGAGAAGGGGTTGATCGAGATAAATCACCGGCCCCTGGATCGCACCCATCACGCCGAGCCACATGTCGTGCATCGGCGCGCCGCGGGGTACAGGAAGCGCCAGTGACAGGGCCGTTCGACGCAAGACCATGGCGCAGCCCAGATATCGGTTCTTCACGATCGTGCTCCGGACACTTCCCCGGAAACCACCGCGCGTTGCCATGAACGAGCGGCTCGTCACGCAATCGTTCTCGTCGATCACACGAGCGTCGCTGATCACGATGGTAGCGTTGGGCTCCTCTAAAAACGCACGCAGCACGGCCGCACGCTTGTTCGGTAGCCAGATGTCGTCCTGGTCGCTGAGGAAGATGATCTCGTTGCGGCAAGCTTGTAGTGCCGTCTGGAAGGCCGAGCGAATACCTTGATTGACGGTATTCCGGACAAGCTCCAGCGAAGGATGCTGGAGACCCTGCAGGTATTCCCAAGTGCCGTCGCTGGAACCGTCGTCGACGACCACGAGCTGATCGGTCGCCTCGACCTGGTCGAGGATCGATGCCAGTTGTCGCCGCACATGCGGCAGTCCGTTATAGGTGGCCATCGCAATCGAGATTGACGCCCCGAACGAAAGCGTTTTGAGCCCTTTCATTTGCAGACGACTGGTTGCGGAGGATGCCAGATCCGCTCGGATCGCTGCCAGGCCTTCCGCAGGATCTTCAGAGCGACGACCAGCCATGGAAAAGGCACACGCGCGCGACGCAAGCTGTCGACGCACTCGGTGTTCGCGCGTGCAATCGCCTTGAGCGAGGTGTTCGACGCGCCGCCTGCCCGCATGCGGATCAGCGTCTCGCGGACGTATTGGAAGCGCGGCTTGCGCAGCAGGGCGCGCGTCATGAAGTCGATGTCGGAGGCGATCGTGTAGCGCAGATCGAACCCGCCGAGTTCGTCGAAGAGATCGTGCGTGATCAGGAAGCCCGGGTGCGGTGGATACCAGCCGAGCTGCACGAACGACAGCCGCTTCATCGCCCTCCAGTAACGCTTGACGTGATCGAGGTCGTTCTTGTCGACGATCAGGATGTCGCCATAGAGGACATCTGGGCTAGTGCGCAGTCCGTGGATTACGGCCTCGAGCGCGCCAGGCGATTCGACCATGTCGTCGGAGTTGACGAACCACAGGTAACGTCCGTTGGCGGCAGCAGCGCCCTTGTTCATCGCATCGAACATGCCGTCGTCCGGTCCAGTGATCAGCATGTCGACCGTATCGGGAAAAGCCCGGACGATGGACAGCGTCGCGTCGGTGGATCCACCGTCGACGAACAAATACTCGACCGACATGCGATCCGCGACCGCGGCGAATGCCGATTCGATCGAACGCAGTGTGTCGCGCACAGTGCCCGCGCAGTTGTAGCCGACCGTCACGATGGAGAGCAGCGGCCGACGCGCTACTGCGCGTGGCGGCGGCCGATTAATCGCCATCGACCCGGGTGCCCGGTTTCATCGCGGTCAACACCATCTCCTCACCAATCTGCAATCCTAAAGACAGGCCCATGCGCTCGACCAGCGCGAGCAATTGTGCCGGCCACGGAGGACGGCTGCCGAAGGTGGGCATCACGACTTGCGCGTCTCCACGTGCACGTCGGATGGCTGCGCTGACGAGCAGCAGATTGGCGGCGTCGCGTGCCGTGACGTCGATGCGTTCGACGGCGAGCCCCGCGCGACTGCAGGCGAGACGCAGGCCGTCCCGCGTAAATACCGCGATGTGCCGTGGTGGCTCGAGGCCTCGCCACGACGATCGATAGAGGCGATGCCCCATCGATCGTCCGTTCGGGGTGATCGAGACCAGTCGGCCGCCGGGCTTCAGGAGCCGTCTGCATTCCGCGAACAGACTGACCGGATCGAATACGTGCTCGAGCACGTGCGCCATGACGATCGCATCGAAACTTTCGGCTTCGAGACCGAGATCGCGGACGTCGCCGACCTCGACGTCGAGCCCACGGGCACGCGCCGCACGGGCCGCCTCGGGATCGAAGTCGAGCCCTTTCACGGTCCAGCCGGCCTGTTTCATGCGAGCGAGTTGCCACCCCGAGCCGCAGCCGACCTCGAGCAGCCGACCCCCCTCGACCCAGGGCAGGTAGAAGTACGTGTAGAGCCACGACTGTTTGCGTTCCGGCGACAGGGGCACCAGGCGACTGACGATTCGCGTTGCCGCCGCCCTGCGCATGGGGTAGCCCAAACGGCGCGCGATGTACGCGTCACGTACTTCGGAACGGAAACCCGATGGTCTCGATGTCTCGTCCGCTTGGCTGTGCGTGTAGTAACCGCGATAGGCGAGCGGCAAGTCCTCGTGCAACGGTGCCGGATCGAGCCAGTAGATGCCGCATTCCGGATTCCTGCAGTGCACCATGCGCCAGTCGCCGGGCGCACCGAACAGGCGGTCACGCAACGCCGGATAGGCTTCTGCGCCGCTAGTCGTGCAGACGGGACAGGAGGGCTGGGCCACGTTGCGCATCGCCCGATTATCTCCGAATGTCCTGGTGCAGACGCCAGGCCAGTGCGCTGGCAATCGTCACGCAAGACAGCATGAGCATCGCGACGAGGGCCCACCTGAGCGAGCCGCTGGTCACCAGTGGCGTGGCTCCGATCAGCACCAGCAGAGCAAGGCCCGCAATGATCGGGACGACAGTTTTCTTCAGATCGATGTCGCTGAAAAGCGAAGCGGCCGCGAGGTAAAGGAGAGCCGCGTCGGCGACCGCCCTGACGGACCAGGCGATCGCAGCACCGACGATGCCGAAATGCAGGGTGAGCACGAGCAACAACACCGCGTACACCGGCAACTGCACCAGATGCAGCTTGCCGGTGACGTCCGACCGACCTGCCGCCTGGATCCACGCGAAAGGGACCTGTGCACAGCAGTTGGCGAACAGGCCTACCGCGAGGCACGCGGCCACCTGCGCACTGGCCTCGGCGAACGACCGACCCATCCATGCGGACAGCAGCGGTTCCGCCAGGGCGCCGATCACGGCGCACAGCGGCAGGCAGGTGGCCGCGACTGCGAGCAGAGCGCCTTGCGTGATGCGGCGGTGGGCGTCCCTTCCCCGATCCGCGCGGGCGAGCATCGGGAAGATCGTCGTTGCGATCGCGCTCGGGATCACGAGCATTCGCAGGGACACTTCCTGCGGCACGAAGTAGTAGCTCGCGGCCGCGAGCGAGACGATCGCGGCGATCGCGAAGCGATCGAACGTGACCATCATCGGACCGACGATGTTGGACACCGTCAGCCAGCCGCCTTCCCGGAACAGAGTACCGATCCGTGGCTCGGAAGGGGGCGGCGCGGCCGAGGGCCCGGCGGCTGCGACATGGTCGGACTGACGCGCATGCAGCGCTTCGAAGGCCAGCCAGGCGTGCGCGACCAGGGACAGCGCCCGGCCGACCGCGATGGCGAGCGTCAGCGGACCGAGCGCGTTGCTGTACGAGAGCATCGCGAGCGGCGCCGCGAAGCTCCAGGCGCCGAAGAACGCTCGCAGCAGGTTTGCCCGCCCGAACTGCTGAAGTCCTTCGAGAGCACCACGCAACAGACCCGTGACGACCGTCAGGGGCAACGTGGCCCACAGGATCAGCAACGCGAGCCGCGCTTCCGCGACGATGGCTGGATCGGCAGCCTTGCCGACGATCGCGGAGGCGGGGACTGCGAGCGCGAGAAGCGTCGACAGAACGGCAACCGCGACGAACAGCTGCAGGCAGAGGCGCTTGAGGATCCGGATCTCGCCCAACAGGGTCCCGATTCCATCGGCCATCGCCACCCGCCGGGTGACGACGCGCGACAAGCCCAGGTCGAACAGGGCGAAGTAGCCGATCAACGCCCAGGCGAGTCCGAGGAAGCCGAGTCGATCCGCGCCGGCGTGACGCACGAGCACGGGCATCGCGACCAGCGCGACCACCATCGGTAGGAGCTGGCCGCCGAGATTGAGCGCGACGTTGCGGACGGCGAGGCGCAAGCGGTCCTCGTCAGACGCGGTGGAACAGGTCTCGCACGAGACTCTTCATGCCGGTCGAGTAACGGCGGTACCCGCCCGACATCCATTGGCCGATGATCGGTCGCAGGCGCGCCACCCGATTCTTCGGTAGCGCGGCCCGTGCGCGCAGGTGCGCCAGCTTGTCGCGGACCGTGACCAGCCGATCCGGCGCAACCCGCGGACCGAGCGCCGTCAGCCGATCGAGAAGCGCGGTGTTCCTGAGCAACTGCCGCTCGTAGAAGTCGCCCTGCTTGTCGAAAGCCCGGCCCAGCTTGCCGCCCAGCGACAACTTGCGCGCGCCGATCTGGTTGCCGACGTGCTGGCGATAGTCGATCAGGGGCTCGTCGAGGAAATCGACCCGGCCGACCGCGCTGGCGATGGTCGCGAGCCACTCGTCGTGAACCCAGCCAGCGGGGATCGGCAACGCCATTTCCAGCAGCTCGCGACGCATCGCGATCGTCGCACCGGTGGCGAGATTGCGTCGCACGAAGGCGCCGAAAGCGTCGCCATGACGGATGGCCGCACGCTCTTCTGCAGTGAATTCGATCGCGCGCAGCAAGGTGTAGCCGAGAGGCTGCAGCGCGGCGTCGACGATGCGGGCGTCGCTGTGCAGCAGCAGCAGGTCGGGGCGTGCAGCGAACTGCGCGAGCATCCGCGCCGGCTTTTCCGGATGCCATCGATCGTCCTGGTCGGCGAGGAAGATGATGGGCTGGCTCGTCAATCGAAGTGCGCGCTCGAAGCTGTTCCGGCTGCCTCGATTGATGGGGTTGACCTCGACGACGGCCTGTCCCGACCAGGCCTCGAGCGCATGGTCCGCCACGCCCATCGTTCCATCGCTGGAGGCATCGTCCACCAAGACCAGTTCGGTACAGGCCGGCCTGGCGTCGAAAATGCTCCTGAGCTGGTCCGCAACGAAGTGTTCGCCCTGATAGGTGCAGAGCGCGACTGAATAACGTGTGTCACTGCTGTCGGCCTCCACGACAACGGATCTAGCCGGGGCGCACATCGGTGCTGGCGATCCACGCGGCTGTGCGCGCCAGTCCTTCCGGGAAGGTCGTGCGCGGCGACCAGTCGAGCTCGCTCTGCGCGAGACTGATGTCGAGGACATTTGTGGGAACGTCGAAGCGACGTGCTGGCTTGTAGACTCGCGACACGCTCTCGCCGAGTACCTTCTCGATCTGTTCGATGATCTCGTTCAGATTCATCCCGGCTCCGGAGCCGATGTTGAAGATCTTCTGGCGGCCCTGGTAGTCGATCATCTTGACGAGCGCCTCGGCCACGTCGCCGACATAGACGTAATCGCGCGTTACGGAGCCATCTCCCCAGATCTCGATCGACTGCTTGCGGATCGCCCGATGCAGGAAGACACCCACGGCGCCCTGGGCGCTCTGGATGCGTTGGTACTCACCGAACGGATTGGAGAGCCGGACCGTGCAGCTGTCGAGGCCGTGCAGCACGCGATAGAGATGCAGATACTTCTCGATGGCCAGCTTGACGATTCCATACGACGAAATCGGGTTGCAAGGGTGAGACTCGGGGATGGGGACGTGATCGGGCACGCCGTAGACGGTCCCTCCCGACGACAGGAAGACGATGCGGCGGATATCGCGTCGCCTCGCCGCTTCCAGCAAGCGGACCGACACGACCAGGTTGGTCTCGATGTCGTATTCCGGATTGTCGTTGGACGATTTAGGCAGCGTCGTCGACACCAGGTGGTACACGAACTCCATGTCGTCGAGTGCCGATTCGACCTCGTCGAGATTGAGGATGTCGCCCTCGACGTGGTCGAGTCGGGGATGGTGCGCGATCAGCGACGGAACGTGCGTCGACGCCCGATCGAAGATGCGGACAACGTGGCCGAGCTGAAGCAGGGCACTCGCCAGGTGCGTGCCGATGAAGCCGGCCCCCCCGAGGATCACAATATTCAAGTGGGCTTGTCCAGAAAAGGATAGATCAGGCCGGAATCCGCTGCCGGGACATAAGGTTCGACGCGCGTTCGGCCAACACCTCTTCGTAAATGTCGAGCAGGTCGGCCACGTAGCGGCTGATGTCCTTCGTCGGTTTGGCCTGTTGAGCCATCTCCAGCAATTGCGCAGGGTGCCCGATCAATTCAGCCAGGACGGCCGCCAGCGCCGGGCTGCTGCCGCCCTTGAAAAGCCGTCCGTTCACACCGTCGCTGACGGCTTCGGCGATGCCCGCCACATCGGAACCGATGACGGGGCGCCCTGCGGCCTGCGCTGCCAAAATGACGAGCGGCGTGTTCTCGGTCCAGGTCGACGGCACGACTAGGATGTCAAAGGTATCGATCACGCGTGGAAGTTCGGCGCGCTTGAAAGTGCCTTGGAACATGATGCGCGATTCGCCTTCGGCACTGGCTTTCAGCTGCGCCACGTATTCGGGATAGAACTTCTCGTCACCGTAGATGGACACCGAGCATGCGGCCGATGCATCGAGCAGCTTAATCGCATCGATTAGCACATGCGCGCCCTTGTGTTCGTGCAAGGTCCCGATGAAGCCAATACGCAAGTGATCACTGGTCAGCAAGGGACGGTGGTTCGCATAGACCTTCGTGTCGATGCCGTAGCCCAGCTCGACGATCGACTCTTCCGCTGCGCCGAAATCCTTGAGTCGCTGCGCCATGAACGTCGTCGGCGCGATGATGCGGTCGATCACGTCGAGCATGCGGCGCGTGACGGCCGGGCGATGCTGGAGCGCACGAGCTGCACTGAGATTAGACGACGCGCTCTGCTCGTCCTGGGGCGCGATCTTCAACATCGCTCCCACGAGGCCTTTGGGCACCCATCGGTAGAGCGGCGCGAGATGCGCGCGACGTCCCTGGACCGCCAGGTGCAATACACAGTTCGCCGAGTCTGCTTCAGGACCGGGGCAGGTCTCGCCACTGGGCAGTCGCAACTGGTTGAGCGGACAGATGGACCAGAAATCGGTCGCCGTGAATACGCAGGCGATGCCTTGCTGCGCGCAGCGCATCGGAATCGACGCCGACAGACGCTGAAGGTGAAAGAAGTGGACGACGTCGGGTCGCCATGTCGCGGTCAGTGCCGTAAAGGCCGCCGCCGTTGCCGGGTTGTCGAATTCGGCGCGGGTCCGTTCGGCCATGGTCGTCTTTCCGAACGGAGGCGGATAGATGCGGTACACGTGGATGCCTTCATACGCGTACTCATCGTAGGTCGTGGGTGGATCAACGAATTCGCTCGGAGGCCAGCCGGTGAGGATACGTACCTGATGACCGAAGCGGATCAGTTCGCGCGCGACTTCGAAGCTCAGTACTTCAGTTCCCGAGGTGTATTCGGGAAGGAACTGATGGGTTGTTAGGAGAATTTTCATGCGGGGCGTTCAGCGGCTTCTGTATGGCAGCTTTGCGGGGACGACGACACGAGCAACCATATTGGGCCGGATTGTGAGGCCAACCGAGACCCATGGAAGAGTTGTGATCAACCCTTCACGCTTCCGTTTGTATCCAAATGTTCGCTCGCCTGCACCGTTACCCTGCTACGTTTCTGACGAGGGTTGTATTGCACATCACGCTTCGATGACCGCGCTGATTCGCCGCTGGATCTTCATTCCGTCGCAGATCGCGTCGATGCACCGAATGCGGACTGTTACTGAGGTAACGGAGTGGCCGGCACCGTTGGTGGCGGAATCTCTAAAGATCGCGGCGCGTCGATCGCGTTCGGTCCATGAACATCGCCTTCGCTGGGACGCAGACGCTGGACCATCGGTCCGGGTCGCCAAGCGTCGGACGCGTCGAACTGGCTTTTCACGGCATTCGTGATGAGGTCGGCGTCGTTATCGTCCTCGATGACATAGGTCGTGACGAGGATGATCAGCTCCGTCTTGTTGAGCGTATCCGTCGAGTTGCGGAACAAAGCCCCCGCGTATGGGATGTCCTTCAACAGAGGGATGCCGTCGTTGGACCGGTTGATAGTCTGCTGCATCAGTCCGGCAAGCAGGACCGAAGAGCCGTCGCGCATGGTCATGTTGCTCGTTGCCTTGCGCGTGTTGATCGGCGGTGAAGTCGCCCCCGCGGGCGCCGTACCAGGCGTGCTGACCTCTTGCGTGAGATCGACGTCGACGCGACCGCTGGAATGGATCACCGGCTTGACGGTGAGGATCACGCCGGTGCTGCGGTACTGGATCGTCTGAAGGACCCCGCCAACGCCGCCAGTATTGGCATTGCTGAGGTTGCTCGTGACGATCGGAATTTCCTGACCCACCTGAATAGTCGCCGTCTCGCCGTTGCGCGCCATGATGCGCGGCGTCGACAGCACGCGCGCCTTGCCCGTCGACGCGAGAAGGTTGATCGCCGCCCGCACCTGTCCTGCACTATCGACACGGGTGAAGGTGAACCCCGCGGCGTTGACGTTCGGCAGCAGCCCGAGGGCGGCGCCGCCCAGCGATGCGATGTTGGTCCCGTTGCGAAAAAGGTTGTACCACTGCACCCCGAGCTGCGTGCTGTCGTCGAGGGTGATCTCGGCGACTGTCACTTCCACCAGCGCTGACTTCGCGGGGCGATCGAGTTCCTGCAACAGTCCGATCCATTGCGCATATTCCTCGGCGCTCCCCTGGAAGATGAGTGTGTTGCTCGCCGCGTTGACGACAACCCTCGAGCGGCGCGGTGCAGTGGTTCCGGCCTGGATCTGGCCCGCCGCACCGGTTTGCGTCGAGTTGGTCGTCGTGGTCGCTGATGCAGGAGCTCCATCAATCAGGGCCTGAATGGTCTTGGCGAGGGACTCTGCGTCGATGTGCTTGACCGGATAGGTGAAGTATCCCGCACCCGTTCCACGACTCGATGGACGGTCGAGTTCCTTGGCCCATTGCGAGACGTAGTCCGCCAGCTTCGGATCGACGGCGAACACGAAGAGCGTGTTGATCGCCGGGATGGGAACGAGTTGGATCGGGCCGGTCTGGCCTTGGATGGCAGGATTGCTCACGGCATATCCCTGTGCAGACAACAACTCGCCGATCCGGCGAGACAGATCTTCCACCGACCAGTACACCGGTGTGATCTTGATCGCGTTGCGGCCTTTCATCAGAGGCTGGTCAAGCACCCGGATTGCCTCGATGACCGCAGCGATGTCGTCGCCCTGGCCCCCGATCAGCACCGCGTTACGCGGCACGTCGTCCAAGATCTGGATACGTGAGCCGAACATCAATCGCAGCTGGCCCGTCGCCTGCTGCACCGGCACTGCCTGCATCTCGATCAGCTGAAAGACGGGACGTAGGGCTTCAGGCGTTTCGGGCAGTGCGCGTCCGCGTTTGATCAACGGCGAATAGCCCAGGGCCGCTGCGTCCGGCACGATCCGTACGAAGCTTCCCGTCTCGATCACCGCTACGCCGTAGCTCTTGAGCAGTGCGCGCGTGATCTGTTCGATTTCCGCGGGAGTCTGGGGCTTGCCGGTCCGAATCGTGACGAGATCGGTGCGTGCGGCGACAGCCGGGTCGAACGTCACCGCCCGCTTGAGGATCGTGCCGTAGACGAGCTGCGCGAATTGGGGCAACGCGAGCTGCTGGAACGTGAACGAGATGGTCGCGTCGCTCAGGCGATTCGACAGGGGCGGGGTGCTGGAGGAGCGCACGGCATCGGCGGACGCGGGAAACGGGGGCGCCGCAACCTTCGCGATCGTGATTTCACGGCTCGCCTCCTCCGCCGGCGCGACGGCGGAGGTCGTCTCCGGATGTGCTGCGGGGCGAAGCGGCACTGGAATTACCGACACCGGAAATTGTGAACAGGCCGCGAGGCCGAGAGCGAACAAAGTCGCCACACAGCGGAACGCGAACGACTTCGAGGAATTGACCATCAATTGGTGACCGAGAGCACGTACTTCTCGCCATTTTTTTGGACCGTGATGCGGTCGGAGCGGATTTCGACGATCTGACCGCCTGCGAACGGCTCGATCTGGACCGGGAGAGCATCACCCACCTTGAGCTCGATCGGCGTCTGCTTGCCGACCTGCAGCAGAACGTATTTCGTATCGCGCGTGCTGACGGCGCCGATGATTTTTCCTGTGATTATCTCGGCGCTGGCTGCGGCCTGCGTCGGCACGTTGCCCCAGAGGTTGGCCGCCTCGATTTTCGCGACCGAGTCCCTCGTCGAAGGCTGAGCGGGAAAGTTCGAGTCGATCACTTCCGGAGGCGCGACACCACGCTGGGTTCGGGCGGCCTGCTCGGCTGGGGTCAGGAGAAACAACAGGCCCAGAACCAATGTGATGGCAAGGCCTGAAACGACTGCACGGATCATCGGATGCAATTCATGAGGCGGCCCGCATTATTCTCGAATCGCACGAGTGATTCAAGGCGTCACCTTTTTGGCGATGCCGATGCGTGCCAACGCATAGAACTGGATTTCCGCCCGACCGGGTGCCAGATTGCGGACGGTGAGGCTTTCCACGAAGATCGGATGTTCGTCCATGTTCACGGACGCCATGAAACGGTCGAAGGTCGTGCCATCGAAGTCGAAGTTCATGCGCCCCTTGACCTTGCTGATCCCACTCGGGAGATTGTCGGCCTTGTCGACGCGCACCGACGCGCCGAAGGGTCCGGCATCGACTGCATCAGCGAATGTCACTTGTAGAATAGGGATGCCCGCCAGTCTCGCCTTTTCCTGCAACCAATCCTGCAATGCTGCGTTGGCGCTGCCAGGCGAGTCGGTTGTCCACAAGACCTTTTCAACTTCCGCGCGTCGTTCATCGGAGGTACGGGCCGCGTCCAGCCAGCCGGATTGTGCGCTTTGCTGCTGAAGACGGAACACCTGCCTTGCCTGGACGGCGAGGCCCTGTGCCGCCGCATCGGATCGATCGCGCAGTTCAAGTACGCCATAGAACCAGACTATCGAGACGATCAGCAAGAGGCCGATCCGCAGTCGTTGATTGGCCTTCAGTTCAAGAATGAGGTTGTTCACGATCGCTCTTGAAGATCGGGTTGACGTTCGCGTTGATCACGAGCGATTTCGGTTCGTTGCCGGGCGCGACGCGCACATTGGTGAAGGCGCTCTGCTCTTGCACCGCAGTCACCACGTTAGACGCCGGTGGCAAAGCGTTCGGGAACGCAACGGTGGCGCGGAGCTTACCCAGGTTGAAGTTCCAGTCGCGCAAAACGACGCCATCGCTGTTGAACGCGCTGGCGAATGCGGCGAGCAGCGACAATTGGTCGGGGAAGGCCGAGATCCGCGCGAGCTGGCTGGCAAAGACCTGATTGTCGATGGCGCGTTCGCGCGCGGCGAGCACCGGCGCAGCGATGCTTTCCAACGACTTGAACTGCGCGGTCAATTGGTCGCTTCGCGACGAGATCTTCCAGTAGCGCGTCAGGTACCAAGCGGAACTGGTACCCAACGCAGCGATGAGCACGAACAGCAGGACCGGCTCGGCCAGGCTCAATCCGGTCGCGGCGTACAGACCAATGTCGGCTCTGGTGTACGGCTGTGCAAGCAACTCTCTTTCGAGAGCCGCCGGGTGTGGTTGCTGCTGGTCGGGAAGGATGCCCGCGTCGCGCTGAAATGCGATCCACTCCGGAACAGCGGGCTGGGTCATCCAGAAGCGCGAGCGGACCAAGGTATTGCCTTTCCACACCTGACCTTCATAGCCCTCGGTCACCTTCAAGAGCCTGGGACCATCGGTCAGCGGCAGGAAATAGAGCGGTTCCGGGACAATGCGGATGCGGCTGGACAAGACGTCGGCGCCACGCGTGGCCTCTCGCAGCTTGGCGTCGTCCCAACACCAGACCTGCGCGGCGGCACCTTCCCATGCGACCGCATAGCCCGGTTCGGCAAACGGAGCGAACTGGGACAGCTGGAGTCGAAGGGCGGCCACGCGTTTGGACCTCGGCACTTCGGCAAAATCCAGCACGCGGTATCGGCAGAGTGCACGCGACAGAATCCATTCCGTCGGCATCCATCGCGAGCCCGTGCGAAGCGGGATCGCCGAGGCCGATGTGTTCAGGAATTTAGGGCCGGTCAGTAACGACATCGCTGGGGCGTTTGGGCAAGGCGGGCGTCTGGGCGGCGCTCTGGTCGACCGGATTACCGGTCGCGTCGTGGTCGCTGGGGGCGGGCGGACGTTCGACGCGCAGGACATGCTCGATTCGCCATGGCGCGACTTCGCCAGTCGGCAATAGCTCGACATCATAGCGTAGCGCCCACCCGCGGCCCGGGACCGACTGGGTGATCCGCATGCTGGTCGACGGGAACGCGTTCAGCCGCGTCATCGAAAAGATGGCATCGGCACCGATCACGGTGGAAAAGAGCGCGGACGATGCGTACGGTTGGCCGTTCCGGTCGGCGACGATTGCATTCGCGAGCTCCTGCGTGACATTCGGCAGCGTGCGCAGGACTGCGAGCGGTGCAGTGTTCGGATTCAGTCCGGTTGCTTCACCGGCGGTCAACAGGTCAATGAATGCCGGGTCGTCGATCAGTGCGACGTGATCGCGCCATCCAATCACGCGGCGCAGTTCGCGGGTGCTCACGAGCGGCGCATTGCGCGGTGGGGGCAGGCGGGCGGCGAGATACTCAGGAGCTTCGGCACCATTCAGGCGCCGCAACGAGTCGGGATCGATGTAATCCGCGAGGGTGTCTGCGAGCCGGTCGGCCTCGCGCGCATCGATGCCGAACGGACCGAGCAATCGGGTCAACGTCTCCGCATCGACGATGTTGACGTTGATCAAGCCACGCGCATCCTGCAGGCTGACTTCGCTGGCAGGGCCGCTCCGATAGCGTCGGTCATCCAGGCGGAGCGTTGTCTCAGGATCACCGGAGCCAGCACCGAACGTTGTGAGATGCGTGGTGGACAAGCGCTGCAGGAGGTCCGCGCGAACGCTCGCCATCTCCACCTCTGCATCCGTGGCCGCGCGGAAGTCGCTGGCCAGGCTAACGGCGCGCTCGACGCGACTGGCAAAGAAGGTCGCGGTGATCATGATGGCGACCAGGACCCACAGGGTCAGTGCCAGCACAAAGCCTTCTTGCCGACTTCTGTGGATCGACGCTTTCATGGACCGCTCATTCCTGCTGAAGTTTGAGCAGTGCGGGCAGGCCGCCAACGGCATCGCGACGACCGAGGATCGAGCCGGTCAACAGCTCGGTCGATTGGTTGCCCGACCCGTCGACGATCCAGATGGCCGAAGGCAGTTGCGGCGCCTTGCCGATGACGCGCCGCGGCCAGACCGAGCTCTGGCTCGCGTCGGTGTCTACATAGGCGAACGCGAAGTTCATTCCAGGCAGAGAGAGCAAGGCGATTTCGTGCGGCCCGACTGCCACGGAGCGGGTCGTCACGCGGACGATGGTGCTGTCGGACGCCGCGTCGACCTCGAGCGTCACCGTGATCGGCAGCACGGCTCCGGTGTCAAAATCGATCGCGTTCGTCGACTGGCCCCTGAACGAGGTCGGGCCCCCCTGAAAGATGGCAGTGCCGTTTTCATCGTCGGGAATCAGGCCGTTGATGAGTTGCCGATACCAGACACGCCGCATCGCTTCGCGCGCGACTTGTGCTGTCTCGATGCCGGCGCTGCTGCGGATGCGAATCGCCTGCGCGAGTCCCTGGAACAGGACTGTGACGATCATACTGACGAGAATCATAACGACCAGTATCTCGATCAGCGTGAATCCCCGGTTTGCCCCACGACGTTTCATCCGCATCGCTCAGCCGCCCCGGCCGCTTTGCTGCGCGGGCAGAAATGCCCGACGGAAGCCGACCAGGCGCAGATCGAAGGTAAACCAAGGCGCACCGCTTGGACGCGTGACCGCGATCGAATCGCGATAGAGGCCGACCAGAAAGGCGCCTTCGCCGATCGGGTAACCCGCGTTCGCGCGCGGCGTGATCTCCTCGGTGCTCGTCCATGCGATCTTGTAGGTACCGAAGTCGTTGGTACCGGTGGCTCGATCCATCGGGTTGATCTCGTTCATGTACTCGAGGATGTTGCGCTTCGCCTGTGCTTCGGCGCTGACGTCGGCGACGCGCACGAGTGCCTGAAGGTTCTGGTTGATCCACGAGAACAGTGCGAGGCCCGCGGTACTGAAAATGACCAGCGCCACAATCGCCTCGAGCAACGTGAAGCCCTCGGCGCCTCGATGTGGCGTGCGGGTCATCGGTTCGTCGCTCGCGTCGCGGCGCAGTCGGGAGCCGCCAGTTGAAGCGCCGTCGTTCGACCGTCTGGCGCGGTCACGGAAACGCTGCCTCCGTCGCACATGCCGACAGAGTTGAAATGAATCGGACGAGAGATTGACAGGGACCAGGCACGCGGCAGATCGAGTCCTGCAGTCGCGATGGTTTGCGGCGTGCCATCAGCCAGCACGATCGGCTTGCCGCTCGTGAATGCGCGAAACCCAAGTTGATCGAGTTGCCCGACGACATCCTGCAACTCGCTGTCGTATGTCACCGCGTCGACCACTCGTCCCATGGCCGGAATGACGGTGGCAATGACGAGCGCGCCGATCGCGAGAACCACGAGGATTTCGAGCAGCGTGAAACCAGCCTCGGCCTTCGCATGCGACCGCATCCTGCAGTGGCCGGATTCAGCGATCTGGAAGATCGCCGACATCTGCGTCGATCCCCTCGCCGCCCGCCTTGCCGTCGGCTCCGAAAGAGTAGAGCGCGAAAGGCTTTACGGAGCCGCTCTGCACGGTGTACTGATAAGGGTTTCCCCAAGGGTCGGCCGG
This sequence comes from Betaproteobacteria bacterium, assembly GCA_025356395.1. Classification (GTDB taxonomy): domain Bacteria; phylum Pseudomonadota; class Gammaproteobacteria; order Burkholderiales; family Burkholderiaceae_D; genus CAHJXF01. The sequence goes on along the minus strand of JANXTA010000084.1, from coordinate 72,131 downwards.
AAGTGCCTCGTCGAGGTAGGGGCCTTTCCACTTTGCGCGGATGTCGTCCGAAGTCGGTGACGTGGTGAGGATCGCCAGACCTTCGGACTGTGTGGGGAACCGGCCGATGTCGAGACGCAAGGTCTGGAGCGCGCCCTTGAGCATTTTGACCTGCGTCTGCGCCGTCTGGACCTTCGAGGTATCGACTTTCGAGAACAGCCGCGGCCCGACCAGTGAAGCGAGGAGTCCGATGATGGCCAGGACGACCAGCATCTCGATCAGGGTGAAACCAGTTTGTTTGCTATGCATGGAACGAGCCGCCTGGATTAGCGACGCTAAAGCGGAATGTTGTTGATGCTCGTGATCGCCAGCATGATGGCGACCATGATGAGCCCGATGAAAGAGCCTATCACCAGAATCGCGGCCGGCTCGAGCAGCAGCAGGAAGCGCTTCATCAGGTCACGGCTCGCGTTGACGTGCATCGACGACAGCGTGCGCAGCATGCTCGGAAGCTCGCCCGAGCGCTCGCCGACTCGGACCAGATTGATGCCCGTGGCGTCCAGCAACCGATGGGTCGACAGCGAATCGGCGAGCTTGATGCCGGCACGGGTGTCCTTCTGGATGACCTCCAGGGTGTTGCGCAAAGAGTGCAGTTGCACGCTCGCCTGAGATAATTCGAGCGCGCGGACGATCGGTACCTTGTTGTCCAGCAACGTCGCCAGCATGCCGGACCAGCGCCCGAGTTCGGTCCGGCGTATCCACGGCCCCATAAGCGGCATGCGAGCGACCCCCTCGAGCATCTGCGCACGCGTGGCCTGGTTGCCGAACGCGACCACCACCGAACCGATCGCAGCCGCTACTACGAGACCGACGGTGAGCAGATGCGTTTTCACGAATAGGCCGGTCTGCAACACGACCACCGACAGGGTAGGCAGATCGGCCTTGGTATTGGAGAGCATCCCCGCGAAGCGCGGCACGACGACGATGAAGATCAGGAGGGTCGCGGCCAGCCCGGAAAAAACCAGCACCGATGGATAGATCAACGCATTGATCATCTCGCGGCGAATGCCGTCCTCGTATTCCAGCTGGTCTGCTGCCGAGAACAATGCCTGTGCGAGCTTGCCCGTCGATTCGCCGGCAGCCACGAGTTGATGGACGTACGACGGGAAGTCGATGTCTGCCTTCTGCAGAACGCGCGAGAAAGCCTCTCCGGAGCGCAACGCGGTGTGCAGCGCGCGAAAGGTGGTTCCGACCGCATCCTCGCCGTGCGTATCGGCGATCGATTCGGTGGCTTCCGAGAGCGTCACGCCGGCTCGCAGCAGCGTCGCTAGTTCGCGGACCAGCAAGATGCGGTCCTTGCGTCCGACCGTTGTTTTGCCTGTGCACCAGGATCGGCTCGCGGCGCGCGCAGGATCGAGCGCGATCGGCCGCAATTCCTGCTGGCGCAGGATGCGCTGCGCCTCAGCGAGGTCGCGAGCTTCCAGCGAGCCCTTGATCGTCTGTCCCTGACCATTGAGTGCGACGTATCGGAAATCCATCGTCAGCGGCGCCGACCGGAAGCCGGCATCAGGTCTCCACTGCTTCGTCCGCGTCGGGATGGGCGAGGCCGGTCACGCGCAGGACCTCATCGACCGACGTCTCGCCACGCCACGCCTTGAGCAGTCCATCCTCACGCATGGTGCGCATACCGCTCCTGCTCGCGAATTCGATCAGTTCACCGGAAGATGCGCGTCGCATCACGAGTTCCTGGATTCCGGCGTCCACCTCATAGAGCTCGTAGACACCCAGCCGGCCCTGATAACCGGACTGATGGCAATGCACGCACCCGACCGGGCCGCGGAAGCTGGCCGGCGCAGCGAAGAGTGCGGGGAAGCGTCGCTGGAGCGACGAGACCGTCGAAGCGATCGGCGCCGGTACCGGCTCGGCCCTCGCGCATTGGACACAGAGTTTTCGAACGAGTCGCTGCGCCTGGACGCCGCGCACGGACGACGCGACCAGGAACGGTTCGACGCCCATGTCGAGCAGCCGGTTGAAGGCACCGAGCGCATCGTTGGTATGCAGTGTGGACAGCACCATGTGTCCGGTCAGCGCCGACTGGATGGCAATCTCGGCGGTTTCCACGTCGCGGATCTCGCCGATCATGATGATGTCCGGGTCGTGCCGCAGGATGGCGCGGAGCGCACGAGCGAAGTCGTAGCCGATCTCGCCATGCGTCTGGATCTGAAGGATCCCGTGCATTTTGTACTCGACGGGATCCTCGACCGTGATGATCTTGGATGCCCGATCGTTGGCCAGGTCGAGCGCTGCGTACAAAGTGGTGCTCTTACCGGATCCGGTCGGACCCGTGACGAGGATGATGCCGTGCGGCTCCTTCACCCACCGTTCGAACAGCGCACGATGGTCGGCCTCCATTCCGAGACGCGACAGCTCCAGGTTCGCCCGTTCCTTCGGCAACAGGCGCATCACGATCGATTCGCCATGGACGCCGGGAATGACCGAGACGCGGATGTCCATCGCAGTCCCGCTGGTGCGAACCGTGATCCGTCCGTCCTGCGGCAGGCGACGCTCGGCGATGTCCAAGCCGGCGATTAGCTTGATGCGCGACACGACGGCATCGAAGCGGTCCTTGGACAGCGACGCATTCGCGCGAAGAGTTCCGTCGATGCGAAATCGCACCTCGAACGAATGCTCGTCAGGTTCGACGTGGATATCGGATGCGCCCTGATCGGTCGCCTCGGCCATCAGGTTGTTGACCAGCTCGATGACAGGCGCTTCTTCAGCCAGCTCGCGAAGGAGCGCGACGTCGCTGGTCTCGGCGTCGCCGCCGGCTTCTGAGCGCGCAGCCTTCAGCAGGCGCTCGGTGTCGCGCGAGCGCGCGTAAAGCCATATCACCGGGTCGCCCGGGAATGCCAGGGCGATGGTTTCCTGTGAGTAGCTGTTCATGGGATTGCGCGATGCGCAGTGCAAACCCGTTTCGCCGTCGCGCCAAATGACGACTCCCTGCTCATCGAACCAGTCGGTTGGAATGTTCGACAACGCAATCGCATCCGACAGTTGCGATGGGTCCGGCAACATTGCGTCGGAGATCAGTTCTAGACCGGTTTGGTAGGCCAGTACCGGCAGCAACGCGTCTTCAGACAGTGCGCCCAGCCGTACGAGAATGGATCCGATTCGGCCACCGTACTGGCGCTGGAAGTTCAGGGCCTGATCGAGATCCGGGGACGACACGACACGCCGTTCCAGAAGCATCCGGCCGATCGGGACGCCGGCGGCCACATGATCTGATGCCGGAGGTATCGAGCTGATCGGGTTCCGGCTGGCATCGTGGAGCAACGAGACAAGCAATTCCCCTGGTTGGGAGTCAACGGACCAGTTTTCGAGAGGCATCGCCTGATTTTAACTTCATTGCTCCGAACGTCGTCTGCGACGTGCGATCCGTGCCGTTGCATAGAAGTTTGATCTAGGCCATTCCTAGTCGCGATAAACGCCTGGATGAGATAGGGCGCGTATGCACCCGGCGGGAAAGAGGAATCATCCTTTCGCGATCAGCGGGGCTTCGGCGGTCTTCGACCGCCGTCGCAAAAGTACTTCTGCCCTCTATACGACTCACGTTGGGGCGGCTCGCATCGTCAGCTGCTACCTCCGACGTCGCGGAATCCATGCCGCAATGATGTACCTCTACTGTATGGATAGTGGCGCTAGGTGCCCGACGTCAGGGGCGGTGGAGTAGCTGAAAACGGTGTCGAAATATCTGTTGCGGACCGGCAACGTTTGCACCACAATTCGCGGCGCACTGAGCGAAATTAAGAGGAAGCTTGGGATTCGCGGCCATAATCCTTCAAACCGTTTCCTGAGAAGCACGACTAATCTTATGAGGCGGTGCGCGGGGCCAACGCCCTGAGAGCCGAGATGTTTTGGCGGCTCGTATGGTTTTTTTCCAATCTGCGCGACCTCGCGTGAAATCCGTTTACACCCATTAGGACCCACTCATGAAACAAAAAGCACTGAACGTAGCTGTCGCACTGGCCTTCGGCGCCGTCGCGGCACCCAGTATGGCGGGTACCATTTCGGTGACTCCGCGTTCTTTCCCGGCGTCGATTTTCGGTACTCCCGCACTCACGGTGGCACCGGTTTCCTACGCAATTTCTGCGCCGTTGGCTCCGGGCCTCACGCGGTATCTGTATGTCAGGCTCGACAACGCTTCGAAGTTCGATCCGGCGAAGCTGGCAACGAGTGACTTTACGCTCTCGCAGCCTGCAGGTGGAGCCGTCACGGGTCTGTCCTTCGGTACCCCGGTGATCAGTGCCGACAACACGTTCTTCTACGTGCCGATCACGACGACGTCGGCCGCGGCGCCGATCAACTCGACGATCACCTATGTGCCGGAAGCTTCCGCGGTCATCGCGGGCAGCACTGGTGCGCTCGGAACGCCGGGACAGCAGATCACCGCAACGGTCAGCCTCGGTAACAATCCATCGACGACTTTTCAGGCTTCGGATGCGGACGCTGGTAGCAATGGCCCGGTCGCCATTTCGGTGAATCCGTTCACGGTTACGGTCGTGGCGTCGAATTCCGGCTTGCCGTTCGGCCCGACTGGTGTTGGTACTGAAACGCAGAAGATCGACGTGATCGGCGCTGGTTCGAAGAACGGCGCTTTGCTGACTGCCGCTTCCCTGACCAGTTCGCAAACCCTGATCGACTTCGGTAGTCTGAAGGTGACGCTGGCTCCAAACCTATTTAAGGCGGACGGTACTGCGGTCGCCAACGCGACCGACATCGCAACCAAGGTGTCGTTCACGGTGGCCGGTTCTTTCCCGTCGTTCGCCACGACGACCACCGCCGGCACGCCGTCCTTCCAGCTTTCGACGTCCCCGAGCGCAATCGCCGGCGCAACCCCGGCAACGTCGATTTCGGCCTCGTCCATCACGTTCACGAATATTCCGCTCGTGACTGCCCCGGTCGCAGGCTCGATCGACGGCGGTACATCGACGACGGCGGGCACTCAGTATTACTTCATCGCCAACACCGACGCCAACACGCAGATCGCTTCGACGACGCCGGTCGTGTCTTCGGTAACGTTCTCCGGTGTGGGTGGTTCCTCGACCAGCGCACCGGCGTCGACTTCGCTGTACCCGCTCGGACCGAATGGCGGCATCGTCGGAATTCCGACGTACGTGCCGGCAGCCACTGGTGGCGGCTATGTGTCTTACTTCCGCGTGGTCAACACCGGTTCGCTGGCAGCAACGCCTAGCGTTCAGGTAATCCAGGAAAACGGCGTGCCGGGAACTCCGGGACCGTTGAATTTCACGATTCCTGCGGGTGGTGCTCACATCTTCTCGTCTTCGGATATCGAAGCCGCAGTTGGTGCAGTTCCCGCCTCGACCCGTCCGCGTCTGCGCTTCACGGCCACGACGACGATCTATGTCCAGACGTTGCTGACCAATCCCGGCGGTACGCTGACGACGCTGGACACGTTCAACACCGGCAACAACCCCCCCTGATCGGTTGTTTCGATTGGTTGGAGGTGTAAAGAGTCAAATCTTGAAAAGGCGGCCTCGGCCGCCTTTTTTTTCGCCTCAACGCATGTTTCATCACGCCTAGCCATTCAACCTGCGATTGAAGCGCGCTGAATTGGTACTGCAGATGCGTGGTTCTGTGGCGATTGCCCGTCGCTATCGCTCGTCAACGCGCATGTATCAACCAGAGTTTATTGCGCGTGCGCAGCCTTGTCTTTCGCGCGCCTCGCAACGCCAAACCTTCGTCTCTTCCGGGTCGTCCACGCGTCCCATGAAGCCGCCGTGAGCCATTCACAACTTTCGACGCTTGACCACCCGTTCGGCGCGTCCTCGCGCGTGACGCGCTATGCCTGGATGCCGGCGCTCGCCATCGTTGCTTGGTTGTCCTATCTTGGTTTCGAGATCTGGACCCACGCTTCGCACAGCGTGCAGACACCTTGGGGGGATGCCATTACCTACCTGCAAAAGGCCGTAGCGTTCTGGAACGCGGTGCACGACGGTCACTGGTTCAATCCATTCGATCTGGAACCCACGATCCGGCCGCCGGGTACTGTCCTGATGTCTTATCCTTTCGGAATAACCGAGAACTTCCACGGGTTCTATTTCCGTTCTGTATTTCTACCTATTCTCTGTACCGTTGTTGCTGTCTATATCGCGGCGGGTCGCGTAGCCGTTGGACGCGCGCCGTGGTGGGTTTTCTCGATCGCTGTTCTGTACTCCACGTTGCCGCTGTTTTACTGGTTCGACTGGAACGATCAGCGCTGGATCAACAATGGCTTCGGGATGGTCGACAACTTCCAGGCCGGCATCGCAGCGCTCGCTGCGTCGGCGATGGTACGAACGCTTGTCGACCGATCGCTTGCTTGGCAGTTGGCGAGCGCACTTCTCTTCGGACTCACGTTCACGATCAAGCAGTCAGGCCTGATGTTGATGGGGCTCATGTGCTTGATCTCGCTGAGTCTTGTTCTCGTCGAAATACGGCGCGTTCGCGTCGCGCACAAGCCGCTGTGCGCCCTCGTTCTCTATGCGGCGGGTAGTGCGGCGATCATCGTCGTGGTGTTCGTCGGGTTCGTTGCGGCTGCTTGGTTCTCCAACTATCTCTCGTCGGACAATTTCAATTGGGCGATCCGTGCGCTGGGCTTCTACAAGAGCGTCACGGCCGGGCCATCGGTGCTCGTGTTTCATCTGAGCCTGGGCGAAGTCATGCCGCTGTGGATCGCCACGACATTCGTGGTCGCGGCCTGCTCGCCAACGATCCGCCGCACCGAGCATTGGGCCTTGGGCCTTGCGATTGGCAGCGTTGTGGTGTGGATCCTCGGCCTTTGGTACTGGTTCGTTCCGCAAGGCGGCGGAATCCAGATTCGCTATTTCCATCCGTTCGTGCTGATGGGATTGATCCTGACGGTGCCGCTCGCAGTCGCCGTATGGTCGTGCGCGCCGCGCATGTTGCGCTGGGTCGCCATGACGGCGGCCGTCGCACCCGCCGTGAACATCGCCGCCCTGCTCGCGTCGGGCGACAGGCCGTCCGATAATTGGCAGTACTACACCGGCGTCAGCGTCTCCGTAGGGCATGGTCGTGACGACGTGGATCAGGGCTATCGCTTCCTTGACAGAGTTCGTCGTGGCGGGGCCGACCAGGAGGTCTACTTCTTTTCGTACGGAGCGCCGTCGCACTTCTTCGTCAACGTCGGGGTGTACGAGAAGATCCTGCACCCGGAGCTGCCGAGCTTTTCGCCACGCGATCCGATGGACTGGAACCGAGGGTTCGCAATACGGACCGCGGAGCTCGCCGGCAGCCGTTACGTGTTGCATCGGAATTACGATGTTGATGCGGCCGTGGACCTCACATCGCCTCACTCCCTTCAGACCTTTCAGGCCGAACTGGCAGCATTCGATGCTCGCCTTTCGCAACTGGACGAGCGCGCGGGGTTCAAGGTCTTGCTTCATGGCCAGCACCTGCGGCTGCTCGAGATCGTCGACGAGACGGTGTTCGCGCACGCGGTAAACGCGTTCGTCGCGGAGCACGAGTGGCGTCCGGAGTTCCACGCCGCAAACCTGCCCACCGCGCAACGATGGTGGAACGCGGAAGACCTGGCCGCCAAGTTGCCACAAGTGCGCACGAGCAACATTCGATTTGGTGACGCGTTCGTCGTGCATGCGATGGCACTGACAAGCACGAGCGAAGGCCTCAAGGTGGAAGCGTGGTGGGAGCCGTTGCAGACAACCGACAACGCGGCAACTCGCTACCTCTTCCTGCACCTCGTCGACGACTCGGGTGCGTTGCTGAAGAACCTCCAGATTCAACTCCACGTGCAGACTCCGCCCTCGTCCGATCGGACTTGGCACTACGACACCGTGACCTTCGACACTCGAGCGACGCTTTCGAAGGCGACTGCGATCGCCTTTGGTATCTATCAACCTGCTGCGGCCGCCAACGGATTGCTCGTAGCCGATCGGGGGCGGCTCGACTGGGGTGGCCGACGCGTGCTCGTCCCATTGCCTTGAACTTCATGCATCGTCCGCTGTGATTTTCCTTCGGTCCGTAACTTCCCGCTACGTGCTCCTTGTCGTCGCGTTATGGCTCGCTCTTCTCGGTGAGCTCGTGTGGCAGCACGCACGGCGAAGCGACCAACCGCCGATCTACGATGCGGCTACCTACTTCCAGAAGGCGCAGAACATTTGGCAGGAGCTCGCCACGCAAAAAGCATTCAATCCGTTCGACGTGGCCCCGACTTTTCGGCCACCCGGTACGGTCTTGATGTCGTATCCATTCGGATTTGATCTCGACTATCGCGGCTTCTACCTGCGGTCCGTCTGGTTGCCTGCGATGCTCGTGTGCTTCTCGGTGCTGGTCGTCGCCTACCGATCGAGCGCGGAACCGCGCGCGCAGCGCTTCGTCGCCGCGGTGGCCATGTTCTTGTCGACGATGCCCGCTTTCTACTTTTTCGAGGTGGCACCGGACATCCCGTCGATCTCTCACTGGGGCCTAGTCGACAACTTTCTCGGCGGCATCTCGGCGCTTGCGATCGCTGCTGCGTTGCGAAGCACGGCGAGCCGGTCGATCGGCTGGGTGGTGACCGCAGCCGTGCTCTGCGTAGTCGCAGCGACGATCAAGCCTTCCGGCTTCGTTGTGATGGCAGTGGTCGGCTTAGTCTGGTTCGCGATATCTGCACTGCGTGGGCGCGTTGACTGGAAGAATCCAGCCAAGCGTCGCGATGCGCTTCGGTTCGTTGCGATCGGCGCAGCCGTCTACGCTGTGGCAGCGGTTGGCATCCTCGTTGTGGCACTCCGCTCGCGCTATCTGTCGGCGGAGAACTTCGACTTCGGTGCCGGGGCGATCCTACTGATGCGCAGCGAGGAAATCCTCACGTGGCCCGTCTTCTTGACGATAGTCAACATCGGCGTCGGTTTTCCGTTCGTCGCGTGGATGGTTGCCACGGCATTCTTGATCGTCGTGTACGTGCGACGAGCCATTCCCGATGCCGAAGCTGCCTGCGGCGGCCGCGAGGGAGCTTGGCTAGGTGCGGCCGCGCTCGCCGTGATCGCCTTCGGCATGTGGTTCTGGTTGTACGGATCCGGTGGGGTTACACAGATCCGCTACTTTGTTCCGTTCGCACTGATGGGCGCGATCATCGCGTTGCCCGCGCTACAGCGGTCGCTTGTCCATGCGCCGGCCATCGTGTGGAACGGACTGTTCGTCCTGCTGCTGTTGCCGGGCGTCAATCTGATATTGATCCTCGCAGTCCCGCACGCCTCTCTGCGGTGGCAAATGGCTAGCGGTGTCCATATCGCCGTCGGCGAAGCCGGCAGCGTGAATACGCAGGTGAATGCGTTCGTCGACCAAGTCGTTGTCGAGGGACACGACGCGACCGTCTACCTCGCTTCGTTGGATTCGGTTCAGGCGAGCTTCCAGGCCGTCGTCGATTATTCCCGCCATGTGCAGCCGCGCGGCATTCGCATATCGCTTCGGGTACCAGGCGACAACGTACGGCCGACTGCATATCGCTTCCAGGAAATGGCGGATTCCGATTTTTGGGTGATTGTGCCGGTCAAGCCGGCGATCGCGAGGCAGGTACTTGATAAGGCGAGCATCGAAAATATCGACGAGGAGCGCGCGTTGATCCTCGCATGGGCCGCGCGGCTCACGGCCGATGATGGCGTCGAAATCGTAAGCGAGAGCCCGGCGGCGCGCATCCTACGCGTGACCGACCACGCCGCGCTCGAGCGCGCGTTCGGCAAGCTGTATGCGGCACATCGCTGGCGGCCCGTGTTCGTCGCGGCTAATTTGCCCAACCGGCTCACGAACGACATGCTCGCCGCCGCGGTCGTAGGTTCGGATCCACAGTTGCACGAAGTGCGCTTCGGAGACCGCTTCCTAGTGCGCGCCGTCGATGCAGTCCGTGTCGGTGGCGAGACGACGCTTCGTGTGTGGTGGCAGCCATTGGCGACGATGACCGAACAGGACTGGGTGCTATTCGTCCACTCGATCGACGCGAGCGGACGGGTGGTTGCCGACCAGTACGTGCCCCTGCAGTACAACCGCGTCCAATCTGCCGAGGGCGACCGCATCCTATTGCTCACTTGCAAGGTGCGTAGTCCGTCCGCAAACGCGGACGGCCGGCTGGCGATCGGGATTCTCCGCTCAAACGAGGTGCCGTTGCAGGCCGACCGAGGGCCTCGAGACTGGAACGGCATCCGGTTGATTGTGACGCCTCGCTGAACAAGCGTTGAGAGGCCCTCGTATAATTCGGCGGCGCGACGAACGAGATCGCGCTCAACTTCCAGTCGACCATGTCCTCCGCTTCATACGATTCGATCGCCTACGAGGCGTCAGCCCACACGCATACGCATCCGACGCGCTTGGCCACAATGGCCTATCTGATGGGTTTGAAGCCGCCGAGCCTGTACGGCGCGCGAATCCTCGAGCTCGGTTGTGCGACCGGGAACAATCTGCTCGCGATGGCCGAGGGGTATCCCGACGCGCATTTCGTCGGCATCGACTACTCGGCCAAGCAGATCGCGACCGGTCGCACACGCGTTGCCGCGTGCGGCCTGCGGAATCTTGAACTCGCACATCGATCGATCGGCGATATCACGGACGCCGATGGCAAGTTCGACTACATCATCGCGCACGGGGTCTATTCGTGGATTCCGAAGGACATGCAAGATGCGCTGCTTCGGGTCTGTTCGCGCAATCTCGTTGACAACGGCGTTGCATACGTCAGCTACAACGTGTTGCCCGGGTGGAATCTCGCGGGCATCGTGCGGGACGTGATGTTGTTCCATACGCGCGACATGCCCGAGGCCGAGAAGGTCCCGCACGCTCGCGCGATCCTCGAATTCCTCTCGAAGTACAGCCCTGCCGATACGCCTTACGGCCAGCTGTTGCGGGAGACCTCGACGCGGCTATCAAAGTTTCAGGACTACTACCTCACGCACGAATATCTCGAACGCGAGAACGAGGCGGTTCAATTCCACGAGTTCGTCAATCGCGTTCACGTCCATGGACTAGAATACCTTGCGGAGGTCGAGCTGAGCGCAATGTTGACGAATTTTCTGGCGCCGGAAGTCGTCGGCATCATTGGCAAGCTGGCGAAGAACTTCGTCGAGTACGAGCAGTATCTCGACTTCCTGCGCGCGCGGACATTTCGGCAGAGCCTGCTCGTGCATTCAACCGCACCGATCAATCGACAGATCGATACGGAACGTCTCGCGCCGCTCTACGTCTTTCCGACCTTCGTGAGTAGCGTGGCGATCTCCGAGTTTCGGCCGGACAACGGCCTCCTGAAGTTATCGACGATCCAGGGCCAGCAGGTCGAAACCACCGATCCAGTCCTCAAAAGCCTCCTCAGGTTCCTTGCCGAAATGCTGCCGATGACCGCCAAAGTCGAGGACGTGGTCGCCGGCGTTCCCCGTGTCGATCTGCCATTTTCGGACGGCGAATGGCGCGGTACGCTCCTGTCGCGCATCATCGAGGCCTTCAGTGGGGGTCTCCTGCGGCTGGTGATCGACCCGCCGCTGGTCGACTACAACGTTATCGACGAGCGACCGAAGGTTTCTCGCGCGGCTCGCGCGGAAGCGCAGTTCGGTTCCGTCGTCACCGTCAAGGGACACCAGGGCTCGACGATGGATCACCTCCATCTGAAGCTGCTGACCTTGATGGACGGCACGCGGGCAAAGCAGGATTTCGTGCAGGCGCTGTTCGAATCGCATCAGCGTGGTGAATTCAAGTTCAATGACGGCGCGAGCAGTTTGGCGCCGCCGTTCATACGTTCGAAGCTGTCCGATCTCATCGACAGTGTCTTGCGCGATCTGCGCAACGCTGGCTTGCTGCGCGCTTAGCCTGGCGCATTACGCACTTGACTCGATCCGCCAAGGCGTCGATCACCCACGCGCGCTTGTGAGTGCGCGGCCGCGTCTCTCGCGCAACTCCGGACTCGCGGCAGGCTTTGCGTGGCTCGCGCTGGTGGGCGCGTTCGTGTGGATGCACGCACATGCGACCGTGCAGCCGCCTTCCTACGACGCGTTTACTTATTACCTGAAAGCGCGGAACGTATGGGCTGCGATCGAAGCGGGTCGTATCGAGCTCGGCGTGCTGCAGTCGGTCGAACCGACGTTCAGACCGATCGGAACCGTTGCGATGTCGTATCCCTGGGGTTTCCAGCCCGATGTGCATGCGTTCTATTTCCGCTCCGTCTTTGTGCCGCTCGTACTGGTCTTCATCGCGACACTCGTGGTTGGAAGGAGCCGAAGCCTGCCGCCCGCAGCCCGAGCGGCGTCACCGATCGTCGCCGCTTTCCTTGCGACGTTGCCGATCTTCTTCCAGTTCGACCTCTACGACGGCGCGAAGATCGGTCTGCCGCAATGGGGATTCGTTGACGGGTTCATGACCGCGGTCGCTTCGCTCGCGAGCGCTTGTGCGGTCCGCAGCGTGGTGGACAGACGTGTAGCCTGGGGACTCGCGTCGGCCCTGGTCGCGTCGTTCGGCATCTTCGTCAAACCGACTGGCGTGCCGCTCGCTGCGCTCGTCGCGGCGATTGCGATAGTCGGCTGGACTATCTGCACCGGCCGCGCAGACCGTCGAGAGCGTGGCGCAGTGGTGAAGGCGGCCACGCTCGTTGTGTTCGCGCACATTGCCGTGATTGGCGGCGCCGTGCTTCTGGCGACACGCGTGGCGTATCTCGACGCGGGCAATCTCATGTACGGACAGGCAGCAGTGCAGGTGATGCGCGCGGAGCTGCGTCCACCTTTTGCTGAGTTGCTCCAGATTACCTATCACGCGCTCGGACCATTCTTCCCGATCGGGATCGCCGCGACCGTCATCGTGTGGCGCCTAGACAGGACAATTGCGAAGCGCAGCGAATGGCAACTCATCGCGATGGCGCTCGCGGTCACAGCGATCGGCGTCTGGTTCTGGTTGTTCGGGTCGGGCGGCCAAACGCAGGTCCGCTACTTCCCGCCGTTCCTGTACGTTGCGATGATGGTCGCGCTGCCGCCGCTAATGCGCGCCACGGCAGCGGCGCCGCGTCCGATGAAGCGGGCGATCGCATCGTGGATGGCCGTGGGCATTGCCAACACGACAGTTCTGCTGGCACTGCCGGACCCCGCTGCCATATGGCAGAGCGCGAGCGGCGTCAACGTCCGTTCGGGGATCGACCTGGCCGGCCTTGAACAGGCGCGTTCGCTCGTAGCGCACGGTGCGACCGGCGCATCTACAACGGTGACCGTTTATGCGATTGATCTTGATGCAAACGATGCGATGTTTGACGCGGTATTCAATGCGCAATCCCTCGTTGCCGCGACGCCACGATTCGAGGTAAAGCGACCAATCGACTGGCAGCGACCGTCTGCTTACCGCCGCGACGAAATCGTCGGCTCCGACTATCTCCTGTTCGATCCTTCGTTGGCGCTCGTCGATACCGCCGACGTGGCAACATTCCAAGTCGAAGCGGGTGTCGTCCGGCACTGGGCCGCATCGCTGGGGGCCAACGAAGGGATCGTTGTGGTGGCGAGTGCTCCCCATTCACGATTGCTGCGCGTCGATAACCACGCACGACTCACGGCATCGTTCGAGTGGCTGATTGCGACTCATCGATGGCGCGCCGTCTTTTCGGCCGCGAATCCGCAGCGGTGGTGGACCGATGACCAGGTTGAAGCGGCTCTCGCCGACCTCAAGGGTCACGTGCAAGACATCGAGTTCGAAGCCTTGTTCACGATGCGGGGCGCCGGACTGATGCGGGATCGTAACGGACGCGTCACGTTGAATCTTTGGCTGCGGCCGCACGTCGCCGACGACGACTGGGCCGTGCTCGTACATCTGACCGACGCTCGGGGCAACCCTATTGTCGATCGCGACATCGCGCTCGGCCCACTCGAACCTTCGCCGGTCCCGACCGCGAGCCGCTATGTGACGACGTCCTTCACGCCGCCGGACGACGTCACGCAGGTTGCGATCGGTCTGTATCGAGGTAAAGGTGAGACAATTCTCCGGGCCGATCGCGGCCCGAGAGACTGGGGTGACGTCCGTGTTCTCCTGCCGTTGCCACCCGTAGAGCGCCAACCATCTAGCATTGCAAAATAGCCGATGCTGTAACGGTCTTTGTCGTTTTCGGCAGACCTTGTAGGAGACTGCGGTCTTGTCCGATAAGCTGATCAACTCTTCCTCGTTCCACCTAGATAGCGCGATAACCGAGACCGGGCTGGTACGTAGCAAGCTGTATTCCACACCGCGCGTTGAGATCTGCGACGCCCGCGGCAAGCGCATCGGCATCCTGATCGTCGCCTACAACGCGGTCTCCACGATCGCCAAGGTGCTCGAGCGCATCCCGACGGACGTCTGGGAACAGGTCGAAGAAGTCGTGATCTTCGACGACGCGAGCCGGGACCATACCTATCAGATGGCGATGGGTCTCAAGGTGCTGTCGAACCTGGAGAAGCTGACCGTCATCAAGAACGAGAAGAACCTCGGCTACGGCGGGAACCAGAAGGCTGGCTACGACTACTTCGCGGCCAAGGGCTTCGACATCGCGGTCCTGCTGCATGGAGACGGGCAGTACGCACCCGAGATCCTGGCCAGCATGTATGCGCCGCTCGTGGCCGGCGAGGCACATGCCGTATTCGGTTCTCGAATGATGTCCACCTACGGGGGGCCGCTGAAGGGCGGCATGCCGCTCTACAAGCTAGTGGGCAACAAGATCCTCACCTACGTCGAGAACAAGGCGCTCGGCCTGACGCTGACCGAGTTCCATAGCGGCTACCGCGCCTATGACCTGCATGCCCTGCAGCACATCGATTTTTCCGAGATGACGAACGTGTTCCATTTCGACACGCAGATCATCATCAAGCTGCATCACCAGGGCTACAAGATCATCGAGGTACCCATCCCGACCTATTACGGCGACGAGATCTGCTACGTCGACGGGGTGCGTTATGCGCAGGACGTCTTCCTGTCGGTCTACCGCTATCGGCAGACCGCGAAGTCGCTCGCGGTGTACCCCGAATACAAGGAGTACTTCGTCCACTATCCGGTGAAGGAAAGCCGGCGATCGAGCTACGAATACTTCAAGCGCTGGATCGGCAGCAACAAGACCGTGCTCGACGTCGGTTGCGGCGAAGGGTTCTTCTCCAGCGATGTCGTGGAGGCGGGCAATCGGGTGGTCGGCGTCGACATGATCCCTACGTCGCGCAACGCCAACCTGATGCTCGACTTCGTGCAGGCGGATCTCGACGAGGGGTTCTCGGAGGCGGTGATGATGCGGCTCGCCACGCATCGCTTCGACCGCATCTTGCTGCAGGACATTCTCGAGCACGTTCGCAACCCTGAGAACGTCCTTCTGCAGTGCAAGCAGCTGCTGAACAATGCGGGCCAGGTCCTGATCTCCGTCCCGAATGTCGCGAACGTCACGGTCCGTCTGTCCCTGCTGTTCGGCCGCTTCGAATACCAGGAGCGCGGCATCCTCGACCGCACGCATGTCCGATTCTTCACGAAGTCGAGCGCGCGACGATTTATCGAGGCCGCCGGCTACGAGATCCTTCAACAGAAGGCGAGCGTGATTCCGATCGAGTTAGCGTTCGGCTTGTCGCCTTCCAGTCCGTTGATGAAGCTGGCCAACAGCACCCTCGCGGTACTTACGCGACTGTTCCCCGCGTTCTTCGGCTATCAGTTGCTCTACGCAGCGCGGCCCAAGCCCGCTCGCGCATGAGCGCAGCGCGGAGAGTTCACCGCCTGGTAGCCAGCGCACGGTTCCGGGAGTGATGCGGGTCCTCATCGGGTTACTGCGCAGCACCTGGTTGCGCGCCACCGTGACGGTCCTGGTCCTCACCTATTTCGTCGCGACCATTCGCTGGAACGACCTCTGGGGGCGGCTCGATCGAGCAAAACCAGGCTGGTTGCTGGTGGCCTGCGGTCTGCTCGGGATCGCCTACCTGATGTCGGCCGTGCGCTGGTGGTTCCTCCTGCGCGTCCAGAAGATCGCTGTGCCGTTCGGCGCGAGCGTCGCGCTGACCTATATCGCGCAGTTCTTCAATGCGTTCATGTTGGGAGCAGTGGGTGGCGACGTCGTGAAGACGCTGATGATCCTGCCTTACGCACCGAATCGTCGGACCAACGCGACGCTGTCGATCCTTCTCGATCGCATCCTGGGTCTGGCTGCCTTGCTGGCGTCCTCGATAGCGACTCTCCCGTGGCAATACCGGGAGATGGCCGAGCATCCCGAACTGCGTTCGGTCGTGTCGACGCTGGTGTCGGTGTCGATCGTCCTGGTCCTCGCGGCCATCATCGTCGGCCTGTGGCCCTTCCATCGAAGTCCGGACTGGGCGATGCGGCTATGGGCTCGCGTACCTCGGCGGCATATCGCTTCGCTGTTCGTGACGGGCTATCGGGCGCACTACGTCGCGTGGAAGGACACCCTTGGCGCCATCGTCGCGGCGTTCGCACTGACCTTCGTGGTGATCGCGGCCGGCTGGTGCATCGCGCGTGGCATCGGGCTATCGGTCACCTACATCGAGATGCTCGAGATCTTCACGGTTGCCACCTGCGTCATCAGCTTGCCGATCAGCATCGGCGGGCACGGCGTGCGCGAAGGCATCTTCGTCTTCATGTTCGCTGTGTATGGATTGATCACGTTGAACACGGACCACGCGGCGGCGAGTCGTAACGGCCCGGAAACCGCCATCCTTTTCTCGCTGATCTTCTTCGCGCTGTCGTCGGTCTGGAGCGTGGTCGGCGGTGTCGTCTATCTCGTGTTCAAGCCGTCACGCAAGCTGGTTCGTTGATCCAGCACGCTTTGGCTAGGGCGTCGTGACCGCACTCGCCTCACGCCTGCGCCATCGAGAAATGCCGCGGAGCGATCTGCTCGTACAGCGCAATCACGTCGTCCGCGGTGGCCTTCGTGTCGCGCTCGTAGGACGTTACCGCGCTCATGCGGGTGGCCAGCATCGGGTCGTCGATGAAGCGCCGCAGGCAGGCGGAGATCGAGCCGACGTCACCGCGCTCGAACGCATAACCGTTGACGCCTTCTTCGATGAACTCGGTCAGTCCTTCCACATCCGAGACCAGGACAGGCGTGTGACTGGCTAGCGCGTTGAGCAACACGAGAGGGCTGTTCTCGTACCACCGCGACGGGATCACCAGCAGATCGAACGTATCGAGGACGGCTCGGGTGCGATGCTGCTCGAACGTGCCGAGAAAGCTTACGGCCCGCCCCTTCGCGAGCGCCTCGAGTCGCTTCATGAATGCCGGGTCCTGGTCGGCCGGACCATAGATGTGCAGCTCCGCGCGGCCGGCGGGCAAGCGGTTGAACGCTTCGATCAGCAGGTCGGTTCCCTTGTGGGGGGCTAGCTGGCCGATGAAGCCGAACACGACCGGGTTTTCAGGAGTCCTGGCTGTCTTGGGCCGACGATCGAAGTCGACGCCGAACCAGGAGCGTGTCATCGGCTTCGTGAAGCCGTTGCGGCGATAGGCCTGCTCGAGGAACCGGGTCGGGGCGATCGCGGCCTGGTAGTGCGCATAGCAGGCGGCCAGTATGTCCGGTCGTTGCCGAAGGTCTTCGACCAATCCATCCACTTCGCCGTGGCGATACGCGTTCAGCTTGCGGGCCTTGTCGAGAACCAGTGCGCCCAGAGGATTGGCGCCGACACGAGCGGCCCACTGCACGGGCTTTGTCACGGCGGGCTGACCAGCGACCGCCTTGAGATGACAGGCCATGCAGTTGCGGCGGCTCGATGACGGACCCGCGCACAGCTCGCCGTCGGCACCTTCGAGCTTGTTGTTGTAGCAGAAGCCAAAGAAATCGGTGAAGGTCGCGACGCACGGAATGCCGAGCTCCTTCGCGACCTCCAGCAACACCGCGGTATGGTTGACCAGATGCGTGACGTGGATCAGGTCGGGCTTCTCTTCGAGCAGCAGCGTTCTCAAGGGAACGCGCATGGCTTCCTGGTAGTAGGTGTCCTTGATGCGCGTGTTGGGAATCACGTTCTTGTCGAACGACAACACCGGAATGCCCTCGACTTCGTAGCGTTCGACCAGGGTCGATTGCCCGGGCTCCCCCGGAAAGATCGCCGAGACGACGAACACGTCGAGACCGGCTTCGCGCAATCGCGTCGCGAGTTGCAGCGTGTACGTCTCGGTCCCGTAGAAATGCGTGGGGAAGAAACAGTGGACGAACAACGCGATCTTCATGCCGCGGGCCGAGCAAAGCGCTTGTAGACCGTTCGATAGCGATCCACCATCGCCTCGACGGAGAACAGCCCCGAGGCGCGCGCCTGGTTCGCCTCCATCACCGCGCGCCGCAGCGGCCGATCCCGCAACACGCGGATTGCGATGTCTGCCAACGCCTCGGCGTCACCCGCGGCCGCCACCAGCGACGGGTTCGCAACGATCTCCGCGATCGCACCGACGTCGTAGCCGATGACTGGGATCCCCATGTTCATCGCGAATGAGCTGACCTGACCGAAGCTTTCCTTCCACACCGGCGCGACGAACAGGCCCATGCGTGCATAGAGCGCGGGCAGAGCCTCGTAGCTCACGTAACCGGTGAATTCGAACGAGGCCTCGCAGCCAGCGGCCCGCACGCTCGCCTTGAACGGTTCGAGCAAGCTTCCACCTCCCACGATCAGGCAGACGACGTCCGGCAAGGCCTGGGCGATGCGGATGAACACGTCGATCGCCGATGCGTTCAGCTTGTCGGCCTCGAGGCGATAGACCATGCCGACGCAGCGGTTGTCGAGCAGGTCACTGCGTCGCTCGAAATGCTCGAAGTCCGAGCCGGGATAGATCACTTCGCCGCTTTCCACGCCGCTGCCGAAGGTTTCGCGGACGTAGCTGCTGACGAAGACCACGTGGTCGCTGCGCGTGTCGACGAAGGGCGCGACCGGCGTGTTGACGTTCTGCACGATCGGTATCTCCTGCCGTGCGACGGCGGCGAATACTTCGCGGTACCACGGTTCGTCGCAATCGCCCCAATAGTGGATGTGGACGAGGGCGGGTTCGAAGGCCGCGACGACCTGCGCGATACGGTCCCGGGACGTCCCTATCGGGAGCTCGGTGATGTCGACGCCGAGATACTCGGGGGGCTTCGGTACGAAACTCGTGACGATCCGCTGCTCGAAGTCGCCGCCCAGTCTTTCGATCAGGTCGACGACGAGGCGCGACGATCCGCCGGTCATGAAATTGGCGATCGCATGCAGCACGCGGGGACGATGGGTCTCGACCAATGTCGGTTGCTTAACCGTGTAGGCGGCGAATGTGGGACGCACCGCGGTCGCGATTGCCGTCGATTCGGGTGGCGCGATTCCGATCGTGGAAACCGAACCTGCATCCAAGTTCACGGGCTGGCGGCGCAGTCGGCGCGCGACTTTGAACCACCACGGGGTCAGTTCTTTGATGCGTTCTTGCAGCGACGCGATTTGGCCGCGGAGCACCGCAGTCTCGGTGTCATGATCTTGCGCGAGCCGTAGAGCTTTGGCGATTTCGTCTTTCAGCTGCAGGTGCGCTTCTGCAATTTCGTCTTTCAGGCCAGCGATGTCGCCGGCCTGGAGCGCAAAGAGACGTTCCTTTTCGACCCGATTACTTTCCATCTCGACGAGCTGGCGGGCTTGCGCGTCGAGGCCGCGGTTCTTCTCCTCGAGCAACGCGAGGATCTTCGCGTGTTCGGCACGTTGTCTGTTCTCAGACGCCATCCGCTGGAGTTCCGCCTCTACCAGCTGTCGCGCCTGTTCGTCGAGTCCGCGGTTTTTGTCGATAATCGACTCAAGAAGCTTCTCGCGTTCTGCAAGCTGTTGCGACGCTTGAGCGACCGCGTTCATCGAGCGCTCCTGCATCGCGTACCGTTCGAGACGCAGCGCGGTCTCGGCCTGTTGACGGCGCAGCTCGACGAGCAAGAAGTCCGCCGATGAGTCGAGCGTCAGGAAGGTATCGACGGCGTCGACCGGCGCTTGCGAGCAGATCGCGACGTAAGCCGCGGGCTCGCCATAAAGACGGGCGGCGGGCAGGAAGTCGACGACCATGCTGTTGAGCACGCCGACGTCGATCGAGCCGATGGCGACCGACGGACGGATCCATTGACGCTTGATCGACACGTGGGCGAACACCGGCGCGAGCAGTTGGCGAAAGGACACTTCGTCCATCTCCCGCAGGTGATACGGGTTCTCGCCGTAGTTGGCGGTGACGGCCGGGTTGGGCGTCGAGATCACGAGCTGCCCGTCTGCTTTCAGGAGCCGGGCGATGTTGCGGATGGTCTCGAGTTGAGTGGCATGGTCGACGTGCTCGATCATCTCGAAACAGGTCACGAGGTCGAACGAGCCCGACTGAAAGCCGGCGCCGAGGTCGTTGCGGCAGTCGAACGCGAGGCGCGCGGGGTCGTGCCATAACGTGGCCCAGTCGATCGCCGCGCGGTCGATGTCGAGGCCGACGACGCTCTGGGCCACGTCAGCGAGCAGGCGTGACCCGTAGCCGGTGCCGCAGCCGAAGTCCAGCACGATCTTGTCGACCGCGAACCGGCGCGCGAACTGGTAGCGCGGAAGATGTTCGTATTCGGCGAGCTTGGACCAGGTGCCGGGGACGTAGCGCTCCTGCATGAAGCCGAAGAAGCGGCTGCCGTTCGCCACACACAGCAACCCGGCGTCGTCTTGCAGCGATTCGTTGCTCGACAGCGTCTCGTCTTCGTAGCCGCGTCTACCCTTTCGCGCGAGCGGGCTGGTCCCGCGCACCTGAATGTCGGCGAACTGCAAATTGCTGAGCAGGCGCCGCAGCGAACGCGCCGAGTAGTAGACCAGGTGCGACGGAGGATGACGGTACTGCCACTGACCCGCACCTTCGACGGCATCGATCGAACGCGCGTTCGGCGTCGTGATGACGAGGCGCGTCTTCGGTCCGATCAGTCCGCGATTGAAGAGGCGGAAGAACAGCGCGTACGGATCGGCGACGTGCTCGATCATGTCGAGCATCAGCACGAGATCGAACTCGTGCGGGACCAGTTCCTCGATGGTCGGGACCAGTGTCATGCGATCGCTATGACGCTCGGACGCGATCCCGCGCGCGTGATCCGACACTTCGACGCCGAAGCATTTCCAGCCCCGATCGGCGGCGATCGCGAGATGGTTGCCATAACCGCATCCGACGTCGAGCACATATTGCCCGGCCTGCCGATCCGCGAACGCATCGAGCACCTCGGCGATCATCGGCAGCGATCCAGCCGTCTGCGCGTCGTAGCTCGCGTAGCCGCCACGCTCGCCGCCTTCGAACCAGCCGGCACGGTCGTAATAGCGCTTCAGTTCCTCGTCATCCGGCGCCGGCCACACGAAGTCGGTGGCTGAGGCCGGGCATCGCCAGACGTGATACCCGTCGACGTCGCACAGGGTGACGACGTGGCGCGAACGACAGACCGGGCAGCGCGGTTTCCCGATCGCGTTCGCGGGTCCACTCTTGACTATTGAATCCATGTTGCAGGATGGGCGAATCGGCCCCAGGTCGGATGCGGAGACCTGACCGAGAAGCGAATGTTGAGATCCGTCAGCGCGTAGCACAGCGCGAGATCGGTGGAGCATGCGGAGAACGCGGCGACATAATCGCCGGGTACCAGGCACAGGGGTTTGAGTTGCAGGCTGCCGGTGACGCGTTCGCCGGCATTCACACCGGCCCACACGACACCCGCCTCGCGGCTGGTTTGCCCGATGACCCAATCTCCATCCGCGCGATAGATGCTGATCGTGAAGACGATGTCGTCGAGGGAAACGTCGGCTTCGAGCGTGAACCGGAAGCGGATCGCATCGCCGAGCACGAAGGTGCGGTCGCCGCCGCTCGGCAGGTCGGTGATGCGTAGGTCGACGAAGCGGGCCATGCCGGTGTTCTGCTGGCTGATGAAATCGCTGACCTGACTGGGCGTCGGTGCTTCGTTGCCGAGCATCGAGACCTGGTATTCCTGGCAGACCTCGATCGGGTTGCCAGCCATCACCACCCGGCCATGTTCGAGCCAGACGACCCGGTCACAGATGGTCTGAACGGTGTTGAGGTCGTGCGACACGAACAGCAGGGTCACGCCTTCGTCCCGCATCTTGCGCAGTCGCTGGACGCACTTGTTCTGGAAAGCGAAGTCGCCGACGCTGAGTGCCTCGTCGACAATCAGCACCTTCGGCTCGACGTGGATCGCCACCGCGAACGCGAGACGGACCAGCATGCCGCTCGAATACGTCTTCACCGGCTGGTCGATGAACGGCCCGATATCCGCAAATGCCGCGATGTGAGCGAACTTGGTTTCCATGATGGCCGCATCGATACCGAGGACCGCCGCATTGAGCACGACGTTTTCCCGGCCGGTGAATTCAGGATTGAAACCCGCACCGAGTTCCAGCAGGGCCGCGACGCGACCCTCGACGTCGATCGATCCCGACGTAGGCGTTACCGTTCCGCACACGAGCTGGAGCAGCGTCGACTTGCCCGACCCGTTGCGGCCGATGATGCCCACCGTTTCGCCGCGGTTCACCGTCAGCGAAAAGTCGCGCAATGCCCAGAACTCGCGGAAGTAGTCACGCTGTTTCAGCGCGGCCGCGCGACGCAATCGCGGCATCACGAACTGCTTAAGCCGATCGCGTGGCTGCGCGTAAATCTGATAGCACTTCGACAGGCCGTCGATCCTGATCGACGGTACGCTCGTTGCAGTGGCCTCATGCAACATCTGCGAAGCCTTTGCGCGTTTTCTGGAACCACGCGAAGCCGAGCCATGCAACGACCGCGCTGGTGCCGGCGTAGAGAGCCAGGCCGATCCAGTCCGGGCCATTGCCGAAAAACAGCACGGCTCGCGACTGCTCGATGATGAACGTCAACGGATTCGCCAGCAGCCACGGTCTGAAGGCGACCGGCACGGATGAGATCGGATAGAAGACCGGCGACAGGAATAGGAGGATCGTCATCACGACGCCGATCACCTGCTTCACGTCGCGCGCGAAGACGCCGAGCGCCGTGAGGAACCATGCGAAGCCGGCCGTCGCTAGAACCAGGGGCACGAAGACAACCGGGGCGTAGAGCACCGTGACCGGCAAGCCTCCGTGCGAGAGCACCAGCGCGATGCCGAGGACGAGCAAGCTGATGAGGCTGTGGAACAGCGCCGATCCCATCACGACCAGGGGCAGGATCTCGAGTGGGAACACGACTTTCTTCACGAAGTTGACGTTCTCGAGGATCAGGGCCGGAGCGCGTGTCAGGCATTCGGCGAAGAAGCCATGTACGATCAGACCGATGAAAAGGAGCATCGCGAAGTCAGCGCGACTGCTGGTCGTGCTGGCGCCCCACCGCGCTTCGAACACCACGCTGAAAACGAAGGTGTAGACGACCAGCATCAGCACGGGATTGAAGAACGACCATGCGATGCCGAGCACCGAGCCACGATAGCGGCCAAGGATCTCGCGCTTCACGAGTTGGCCGATCAGCGCACGGTTGGACCACAGACTTTCAACCAGCGCGGCGGGCGAAGTGCGGTGTGCGGCGTGCCGGCTCATGGCGCCAGCAATTCGTCGAGACAGAGGTCGAGACCGACCGTCCAGTCCGGCAGATGAAGGCCGAAGCGCTGACAGACGCGCGCGGTGTCGAGGGATGAATTTTCCGGTCGCCTCGCTGGCACCGGATATGCGCTGCTCGGGATCGCGTCGACCGCGTTGGTCCTGAGCGATGCGTTATCGATCTCGCGCGCGCGCTCGACGATACGTGTCGCGAGACCGTGCCACGAGGTGCGTCCGCTGGCGGTGAGATGGAAGATCCCGGACCGGAACGAAGCGGCGGCGCGCTCGCGCATCGCCTGATCGATGATGCGAGCAGTGCAGTCGGCGATAAGCCTGGCCGAGGTTGGCGCGCCATACTGGTCGCTGACGATCCGCAACGATTCGCGCTCAGCCGCGAGACGCAGGATGGTCCGTACGAAGTTCTTGCCGCGGGAGGCGAACACCCAACTGGTCCGAAGCACCAGATGGTCGCAGCCGGAAGCAGTGATCGCCTGCTCACCCGCGAGCTTGCTGCGTCCGTAGACGGATTGAGGATCCGTGGTGGCGTCCTCGGAGTAGGGAACGGCGCTGGTGCCGTCGAACACGTAATCGGTCGAGTAGTGGATCAACAGGGCAGCCCGTTTCTTCGCTTCGTCTGCGAGGATGCCCACGGCCTCCGCATTCACCCGCATCGCGCCTTCGGGATCCTTTTCGGCTTGATCCACAGCGGTATACGCGACGGCGTTGACGACGATGTCGGGTGCCGAAGCGAAGGAAGCCCGTAAAGATCCGGGGTTTTGGAAGTTCGCGTCCTCGCGGGAAAGCGCGACGACTTCGCCGAGCGGCTGAAGCGTGCGTCGCAACTCCCATCCGACCTGACCGGTCGTACCCAGAAGCAGGATGCGCATCACACGAAGACTTCGGCGTCCACGAGCAACGTGCCGTTGTGGTCCTTGCCGGACACCATCGGCGTCGCCCCGTTGAGGGGCCAGTCGATCGCGAGCGTCGGGTCGTTCCACGCGATGCAGCGCTCGGCCGCCGGCGCCCAGTAGTCGGTGGTCTTGTACAGGAAGTCGGCGCTGTCGCTGGTCACCATGAAGCCGTGACCGAATCCTTCGGGAATCCACAACTGACGCTGGTTGGCCTCGCTCAGCTCGACGCCGATCCACTGTCCGAAGCGCGGCGAACTGCGTCGCAGGTCGATCGCGATGTCGTATACCGATCCTTTCGCGACGCGTACCAGCTTGCCTTGCGTGTGCTCGATCTGATAGTGCAGGCCGCGCAGCACATGTCTCGCAGAACGCGAGTGGTTGTCCTGTACGAACGTGACCGGACGACCGACAGCTTCGTTGAAGAAGCGCTCGTTGAAACTCTCGAAGAAGAACCCCCGGTCGTCGCCGAACACCTTCGGCTCGATCAGCAGGACCTCGGGAAGCGCAGTCGAAATGGCCTTCATGCGGCGATGCCAAATACCGACTTCGGCGAGGGTCGTGTGCCGAGCATCCGCATCAGGTACTGGCCATATTCGTTTTTCAGGAGCGGCTTCGCGAGCACCTCGATCTGCGCCGCGTCGACGTAGCCCATGTGGTACGCGATCTCTTCGAGGCAAGCGACCTTGAGTCCCTGCCGCTTCTCGATCGTGTGGATAAACTGTGCCGCTTCTAGCAGGGACTCGTGCGTGCCGGTGTCGAGCCACGTAAAGCCGCGTCCGAGCGTCTCGACGTCAAGCGCACCAGCGTCGAGGTAAAGCCGATTGAGGTCGGTGATCTCGAGCTCGCCACGCGGCGAGGGCTTCAACGATGCGGCCAGCTCTGCGACCTTCTGGTCGTAGAAGTAGAGACCGGTGACCGCATAGTTGGACTTCGGCTTCGCGGGCTTTTCTTCGAGGCTGAGCGCCTTGCCGTCCTCGTCGAAGTCGACCACGCCGTAGCGCTCCGGATCCTGCACGTGATACGCGAATACGGTCGCGCCGCGCGTGGTCGCGTTGGCGCGCTGCAGTTGTGCGGCGAGATCATGGCCATGGAAGATATTATCGCCGAGGATCAGCGCCGAAGGACTGTCGCCGATGAAGGATCGGCCGATGACGAAGGCCTGTGCGAGCCCATCGGGCGACGGCTGGACCGCGTATTCGAGACGCAGGCCCCACTGCGATCCATCGCCCAGCAGCTCCACAAAGCGAGGCGTGTCCTGCGGCGTCGAGATCACGAGGATCTGGCGCATGCCCGCGAGCATCAGCGCGCTCAGCGGGTAATAAATCATGGGCTTGTCGTACACCGGCAGCAGCTGCTTGGACACCGAGCGGGTGATCGGATACAGGCGCGTGCCCGAGCCGCCGGCGAGGATGATGCCCTTGCGGCCCCCGCTCATGCCGCCACCTTTGTGCCGTAGTTGGTCTCGATCCAGTCGCGGTAGCTGCCGGTCAGCACGTGCGCCACCCAATCTCCCTGGTCGAGATACCAGCGCACTGTCTTCTCGAGCCCGGTTTCGAAGGTCTCGGTCGGACGCCAGCCGAGCTCGCGCTCGATCTTGCCGGCGTCGATCGCATAACGCCGGTCGTGGCCGAGGCGGTCCTTCACGTACTGGATCTGGTCGACGTAGCTTCCCGATGCCTTGGGCCGCAACCCGTCGAGATGCGCGCAGAGCGCATGGACGACCTCGAGGTTGGTCTTCTCGTTCCAGCCGCCAATGTTGTAGGTCTCGCCCGGCCGGCCATTGTCCATCACGCGACGGATCGCGGCGCAGTGGTCGCCGACATACAACCAGTCGCGCACGTTCTTGCCGTCGCCGTAGACCGGCAGCGGCTTGCCGCCGATGGCGTTGGAGATCATCAGCGGGATCAGCTTCTCGGGGAACTGGTAGGGCCCGTAGTTGTTCGAGCAGTTGGTCGTCAGCGTCGGCAGGCCGTACGTGTGGTGATACGCGCGCACCAGATGATCCGAGCCCGCCTTGGAGGCCGAATACGGACTGTTCGGTTCGTAGGCCGTGGTCTCGGAGAAGGGGGCATCGGTCTCGCTCAGCGAGCCGTAGACCTCGTCGGTGGACACATGCAGGAAGCGGAAGTCGTCGCGGGCCTGGCCGGCCAGCGAACCCCAGTAAGCGCGCGCGGCCTCGAGCAGCCGGAACGTCCCGACGACGTTGGTCTCGATGAAGGCGGCCGGTCCGTGGATCGAGCGGTCAACGTGCGACTCGGCGGCGAAGTGCACGATGGCGGTGGGTCGATGCTCCGCCAGCAGACGGTCCATCGCCGCCTGGTCGCAGATGTCGGCGCGGACCAGGATGTGCGCTGGGTTGCTGGCCACCGACGCGAGGTTCTCTGCATTGCCGGCGTACGTGAACTTGTCGACGTTCACCACCGCTGCGGTTTCGGCGCCGAGCCAGTCGAGGACGAAATTTGCGCCGATAAAACCGGCGCCGCCGGTCACGAGAATATTCTGGTCGCTCATAGGGGCGGCTTCTGGGGTAGGGCGCGAGCTTTGTTGTCGTTCGCCCCGGATTGACCGCGGAGCGGCGTCGGATGTCGAGTCGGGGAGCAAGCGCGCGATGCGCGGGGCGGAGGCCGGCGGCGCTGCTAGACTGCGGCCGCATTCTACCAAACGCCTGTCGCCGGCCTCCTCGTTCCCCACCTCGCTGCGAAACCTCATGATCGACTCCTCCATTTTCAAGGCCTACGACATCCGCGGCATCGTCGGAAAGTCGCTGACTGCCGACGTCGTGCGGGCCGTCGGCCGTGCGGTCGCCAGCGAAGCGAAGCTGCTCGGCCAGAAGTCGTTCGTGATCGGCCGCGACGGTCGACTGTCCGGTCCCGAATTCGCCCAGGCACTCGCCGAAGGCATCCAGGCAGCCGGCCTGGACGTCATCGATCTCGGGATGGTGGCGACGCCGATGGTTTATTTCGGCGCGATCGAACTCGGCACGCACTGCGGCGTGATGGTCACCGGCAGTCACAATCCGCCCGACTACAACGGCCTGAAGATGGTCGTGGCCGGCAATGCGATCTATGGCGATGCCATCCAGGCGCTCTACCAACGGATCACCGACGACCGCTACGAGAGCGGGGAGGGCTCCTATTCCACGCATGACATCAGCAGCGCCTATTTCGACCGCATCGTGGGCGACGTCAAAATCGCGGCGCCGATCCGGATCGCGATCGACTGCGGCAACGGCGTGGCCGGCGCTTTCGCGACCACGCTGTACGAGAAGATGGGTTGCGAAGTCGTCGAACTGTTCTGCGAAGTCGACGGCACCTTCCCCAATCACCATCCGGATCCGGCCCACCTCGAGAACCTCGAGGACCTGATCCGCGAACTCGCGACCGGCAACGCGGAACTCGGATTGGCCTTCGACGGCGACGGTGACCGCCTCGGCGTCGTCACCAAGGACGGGCAGGTCATCTATCCCGACCGGCAACTGATGCTGTTCGCGGCCGACGTGCTGTCGCGCAACCCCGGCGGCGAGATCATCTACGACGTCAAGTGCACCCGGAACATTGCACCCTGGGTCAAGGAGCACGGTGGCACCGCCGTGATGTGGAAGACCGGTCACTCGCTGATCAAGGCGAAGCTGAAGGAAAGCGGCGCCCCGCTCGGCGGCGAGATGAGCGGCCACGTGTTCTTCAAGGACCGCTGGTTCGGCTTCGACGACGGTATGTACGCGGGCGCACGGATGCTCGAGATCCTCACGAAGGCCAAGGCCGCGGGTCAGAACCCGAGCGACGTGCTCAACGGACTGCCGAATGCGATCTCGACGCCCGAGCTGCAGTGGAAGCTGGCCGAAGGCGAGAACTTCAAGCTGATCGACCGGTTGCAGAAGGAGGCGCAGTTCGAAGGCGCCGACTCCGTGTCGATGATCGACGGGCTGCGGGTCGAGTATCCAGACGGCTTCGGTCTCGCGCGCTCGTCGAACACGACGCCGGTGATCGTGATCCGTTTCGAGGCGGACACCGAGGAAGGCTTGACGCGCATCCAGAAGGATTTCCGCCGCGTGCTGACGGCCGTCAAGCCCGACGCGTCGCTGCCGTTCTAGGACCGGACTTCAGGGCGCGTAGTAGGTCCTGAACCAGTCCGCGAATTTCGTCAATCCCACCTCGAGCGCCGTCGACGGCGCGAACCCCACTGCCGCCTGCAGCCGCGCCGTGTCGGCGTACGTGTCCTTCACGTCACCGTCCTGTATCGGCTTGAAGACCTTCTCGGTCGTCTTGCCGAGCGCTCGCTCCAACGTCTCGATGTAGGTCAGCAGGTTCACCGACTGGTGGTTGCCGATGTTGTAGACGCGCCAGGGCGCCGCGCTGGTCGCGGCATCGGGATGGACGGCGTCGAACGACCGGTCGGGCTTCGCGGGCTGGTCGAGGACGCGGATCGTCCCTTCGACGATGTCTTCCACGTACGTGAAGTCCCGCGTCATGTCGCCGTGGTTGAAGACCTCGATCGGTCGACCTTCGACGATCGCCCGCGCGAACAGCATCGGGCTCATGTCGGGCCGGCCCCAGGGTCCGTAGACCGTGAAGTAGCGCAGCCCCGTGGTCGGCAGCCCGAACAGATGGCTGTAGCTGTGCGCCATCAGCTCGTTGGCCTTCTTGGTCGCCGCGTAGAAGCTGACCGGATGATCGACGGCATCGGTCTCGGCGAACGGCAGCTTGCGGTTGCCGCCGTACACCGACGACGTGCTGGCATAGACCAGGTGCCCGACCGCGTGGCGACGACACGCCTCGATCACGTTCGCGAAGCCGATCAGGTTGCTGTGCGTGTACGCCGCGGGGTTGACCAGCGAATAGCGCACGCCTGCCTGCGCGGCGAGATGCAGCACGGCGGTGAAATGTTCGCTATCGAACAGATTCGTGATGGCCGTCACATCGGCGATGTCGATCTGGTGGAAGCGGAAGCCGGGCAACGCCTGCAGCTGCTTCAGCCGGTCGTGCTTCAGGCGCACATCGTAGTAGTCGTTGAGGTTGTCGATGCCGACGACCTCGTCGCCGCGCGCCAGCAGCGCCTTGCACGCGAAGAAACCGATGAAGCCGGCGCAGCCCGTGACGAGCGTGGTCATCGACGTTCTCCCGACACCTGCGCCGCTTCGGTGGCGGCGGGCTGCTCCGTTCCGGCCTGTTCACTCTCGATCTGCAGGGCGCGCAGCTTGGCGTACTTCGCAAAGCTGTTGAAGCAGCCGATGGCGATGTGAACCAGGCCCGGCAGGCCGTCGAGCAGCCCGAGTCGCACGAAGTAGAACTTGATGAAGCGCAGCGCCGGCGACAGCAGCAGTCGCCAGACGTTGGCCCGTTCGCCGGCGCGAAAGAGGCCGTCGGCCTGCAGGCTGGTGTAGCGGTTTTGCTTGTCGAGGTAGCTCGCGAGGCTCTCGGCGGAGTGGTGCATCAGCACCGCGCTTTCGGGCAGGCGGCCGATCGATCCGGACGTCACGACCTTCTCGTGCACGGCATCGTCGCTCCACTGCGCGTGCCGGCGATCGAACAGCCGCAGGCTCCAGTCGGGAAAGCCTTCGCCGTGGCGCAGGAAACGGCCCATGAAGCGGTTGGAGCGGGGCATGCGATAGGCGATGTGTCGCGGCTGCCGCAGCACGGCCGCGATCTCGGCGGCGAGTTCGGGAGACACCTCCTCGTCGGCGTCGATGCACAGAACCCAGTCGTTGCGGGCGAGCGACGCGGCGTAGCGCTTCTGCGGACCGAAGCCGCGCCACGCTTCCTCGATCACCCGGGCGCCGTAGCGGCGCGCGACATCCCGCGTCGCGTCGTCGCTACCCGAGTCGACCACCACGATCTCGTCAACGAAGGACAGCGAACGCAGGCAGGGGGCGAGTCGATCGCCGGTGTTGAACGTGATCAGCACGGCCGACAGCGGAAGCGGGGCAGCGGGCATCTGGTCGGGCCGACGGTCGCTGGTTGCGACTTTTCTGGTTTGGAAGGACGGACGACGGGTCTGGCGCGTTGCGTACACAACTCGGCCGCTGGCGGTCGACGAGTCCGGGTGTCCGGGCGGCAGGCCTTTCTCCGGATTCCCCAGTGAGTAGAATCCCGGCCCGTGGTCGCCAAAACGCGTCGAATTGTGTCATACAACAAAAACAACAACGGCCGAGCCCGGAGGAATCCGCGGGCATCGCCACCCACTGCGCCGCACTGAACCCACCCCGCCGATGACGCGCGTCCTGATCATCAAGACCAGCTCGATGGGCGACATCGTCCACAACATGCCGGTCATCGCCGACCTCCGTCGCGCGAGACCCGACGCGGTCATCGACTGGGTCGTCGAGGAAGCCTATGCGGACCTGGTGCGGATGACGCGAGGCATCACCCGCGTCCTTCCGATCGCGACCCGTCGCTGGCGCCAGGAGCCCCACCTTCCCAGGACGCATGTCGAGCGGCGCGCGTTCGTGCATCGCCTGCACGAAGAGCGTTACGACGTCGTGCTCGACACGCAGGGGCTGTTGAAGAGTGCGCTGGTCGCGCAGCGGGCATATCTCGCGCCGCACGGGGCGCGCGTGGGCTTCGCCTTCGGGCTGGTGCGCGAGAGCCTCGCGAGGTTCTTCTACGACCGCGCCTACTCGGTCGATCGGCGTCTGCACGCCATCGAGCGGATGCGGGCCCTGGCCGCTTCGACCTTCGGCTACGGGCCGCTCAGCGACCTGCCGCGCTTCGAGCTCGACGTCCCGCCGCAGCACTTCGCGTGGCTTCAGGAGGCGGGATCGCTGCCCGCAAAGTACGCCGTGCTGCTGCATGCGACGGCGCGTGCCGAGAAGGCCTGGCCGCCGGAACGCTGGGTCGCCCTGATCCAGATGCTCTGTGCGTCGGGGATCACGCCGGTCCTGCCATCGGGCAGCCCGGCCGAGCGCGAAGCCGCCCAACAGCTTGCGCGCGCGGCCCGCGGGTCGGTCGGCACGCGTCCTCTGGTGGCGCCGCCGGTCTCGCTGACCGAGGCGGCCGCGTTGCTCGGCGGGGCGGCCGTGGTCGTCGGGGTCGATACCGGCCTGCTGCATCTCGCGTCGGCGCTCGACGTGCCCACGGTCGGGCTGTTCGGTGCAACGCCACGCTGGCGCTACGCACCCTACTGGTCGCCCCGCGCGATCAACCTCGGCAGCTTCGGCGAGCTCGGTGCGCAGCCGCACTTCGAGGCTGTCGTCGAGGCGCTTGAGCGACTGGGCATCCTCGGCACGCAAGCCGTCGCGGTGCCGGCTCCGTGAAGGCGGTGTTCGCGCCAGGCGAGCGGCTTGCCCGACTGCTCTATGCCTCGATGTGGGTCGTCGCGACGCCGTTGATCGTCGGCTACCTGCTGTGGCGCTCGCGACGTCAGCCGGCCTATCGCCACGGCTGGGTGCAGCGCTTCCTCGGCCACTACGGCACGCGTCCCACGTCGCCCTGTATCTGGATCCATGCGGTCTCGGTCGGCGAGACGCGGGCCGCGGCGCCGCTGATCGCGGCGTTGCAGGAACGGCATCCCGAGTGGCCGATCCTCGTCACGCACATGACGCCGACCGGTCGCGAGACCGCTGTGTCGCTGTTCGGC
The DNA here is from genome assembly GCA_025356395.1 of Betaproteobacteria bacterium. Lineage (GTDB taxonomy): Bacteria > Pseudomonadota > Gammaproteobacteria > Burkholderiales > Burkholderiaceae_D > CAHJXF01. The sequence goes on along the minus strand of JANXTA010000084.1, from coordinate 40,162 downwards.
GACCGTGTCCTCCACGCCTACCTGGCCTACGACTATCCGTTCGCGGTCGCCAAGTTCTTCCGCCACTGGCGCCCGCGGATCGGCATCGTGATGGAGACCGAGATCTGGCCCAACCTGATGGTCGCCGCCGCGCGGGCCGGCACGCCGATGGTCCTGGCGAACGCACGGCTGTCGCCGAAGTCGCTGGTCGCCGCCCGTCGCTGGACCGCGCTGATGCGACCGGCGGCGCGACGCTTCGAGCGGATCCTGGCGCAGGCCGACGCCGACGCGAAGCGCTTCGCGATCCTGCTCGAGTCCGAGCATCTGGCGCCTGAGGACTCGTCGATCGCGACGATCGGCAACGTCAAGTTCGACATCGAGCCGCCTGCTGCGATGCGCGCGCTAGGTGCGCGCTTTCGCGAGGGATTCGGCAGCCCAGCCTGCGTGTTCCTTTGCGCCAGCACGCGGGAAGGCGAGGAGGAAGGCCTCTTCGACGCGTGGCGGCGCCGTCTCGATTCGAACGAACGCGGCGAGCTGCCGCTGCTGGTCGTCGTGCCGCGCCATCCGCAGCGCTTCGACGAGGTCGTCGCGCTGGCGCGGACACGCGGGTTGACCGTGCAGCGCCGCAGCGACGGCCTGCCGTTGCACCCGGATACGCAGGTCTGGATCGGCGACTCGATGGGCGAGTTGTGGGCCTTCTACCTGGCGTCGGACCTGGCCTTCGTCGGCGGCAGCATCCTGCCGCTGGGTGGACAGAACCTGATCGAAGCCGCGGCGGCCGGCTGCCCGATCCTGATCGGTCGTCACACGTTCAATTTCTCGGTCGCCAGCGACGAGGCGGTTCGCGTCGGTGCGGCCGCGCGCGTCGACGACTTCGACGCGCTGGTGGCCAGCGCCGTGGCGCTGGCGGCCGACCCGCCGAAGCGCAAACGCATGGCGGATGCCGGATTGAGGTTTGCGGCGGCGCACCGCGGCGCAACGGCTCGAACGTTGCAGATCGTGGAAGAAATGTTGAGGGTCCAAGGGGTCGCCGGCGCAGATTTCAAGGCCTTGAAATCGGTTTGACTCTCCCGACTTCTGGCGTCATGCGGGATCGCCCCGCGACCCAACCAGGAGCATCCATCATGTTTGTGACTTTCAATCGCACCAGCCGCGTTCGACCGATCAACCCCGCGATCAATGGCGCCGCCGCCTTCGATCAGCTGTTTGACGGCATCTTCCATCCCACCACCGCCCCTGCGCCCGCCACCGGATCGACGGTCGCCGCACGCTTCGACGTCGTCGAGAAGGACGACCGCTTCGAAGCCCGCATCGAGATCCCCGGCGTCAGCAAGGAAGACATCGACGTGCAGATCGACGGGGCGACGGTCCGCGTCAAGGCCGAGGTCAAGTCGGCCGACGCCGTCGCCGAAGGCACCCGGGTCCTGCACAGCAATCGCGTCAGCCGTTCGTGGCTGCGCAACTTCACGTTGCCCGCCGAAGTCGACGAGGGTCGTGCCGAAGCCGCGTACCAGGACGGCGTGCTGACGCTGACGCTGCCGAAGAAGGAAGTCCCGCAGCCGAAACGCCTGGCCGTCAAGTAAGACGCCACGCGACTCTAAGGACGCCGCCCCCCGGGGCGGCGTTTTCGTTCATGCATCCCGGGGCAGGGCGATCTTCACGCCCACCTCTGCGGCGAGCTTGGCGAGATGACGGTCGTGGATGCGGTGCTCGGCCAGGCTCTGGACCGTCGACAGCAGGTAGTCAGCGCAACTGCCTTTGCTGCCGCTGGCGGTGCAGACCGTGTGCAGCATCGTGCCGCGATCGAGCGATCCGGCATAGCCCGGCCCGGCGCGGTTCATCACGAAGCCGATGGCCTTGACGCGCTCGGCGTCGCCGATGCGGACCTCGAGCCAGCGCGGCACGTAGGAGCCCGTGAAGAGCTCGCGTTTCCAGAGCGCGCGCAGGTGCTCGTGCGCGATCGCGGCGGGGATGCGGAAGGCGACGCCATGGACGCTGCCGCCCGGTTCCAGCCCGAGCACGAGCCCGGGTTTTTCGGGCGTGCCGCGGTAGAGGTGCGACCACAGGCAGAGGCTGCGGTGATAGCCGTAGACCAGGCCCCGGGCCTTCAGATCGAAGTCGAATTCGGGGCGCCAGATCAGCGAGCCATAGCCGAAGACCCAGACCGGCTCCTGCCGATCCCAGTCGGCCAGTACGTCGGCCAGCGACGCGTCGCGCTCGTCGTCGCCGAGCGTGGCTTCGTCCGTTCCAACTGCTTCGATGCGACTCACCATGAGGTTCCCTGCGATCATGCACAACATGACGTCTTCCGATAACGCGATGTCCCCGACTTCCGATGACCCGGACCCTTCATTGCCGGCATCTACTGCCGATGACGACCGGCGCTTCGGGGGCGTGGCGCGGATCTATGGTGTCGCGGGACTGCAACGCCTGACGGCGGCCCACGTCGCGGTCGTCGGGCTGGGAGGCGTCGGCTCCTGGGTCGTGGAGGCTTGCGCCCGCAGCGGCATCGGCCGACTGACGCTGATCGACCTCGACCATGTGTCCGAGTCCAACATCAACCGCCAGTCGCATGCGCTCGACAGCACGGTCGGCGCGGCCAAGGTGGAGGTGATGCGGCGGCGGGTCGCCGACATCAACCCGGCCTGCGTCGTCGAGGGCATCGAGGAATTCGTCGATGCCGACAATCTCGAGGCTCTGCTGCCGGCAGGTCGCTTCGATTTCGTGGTCGACGCGATCGACCACGTGCGCGCGAAGACGGCGCTGATCGCGCACTGCCATCGCCACGGGACGGCGCTGGTCACGGTCGGTGGCGCGGGTGGCCGCACCGATGCGTCGCGCGTCCGCGTCGCCGACCTCGCACACACGCTGCAGGAGCCGATGCTCGCCAAGGTGCGCAAGAACCTGCGCACGCATCACGGCTTTCCGCGCAACGTGAAGCGGGAGTTCGGCATCCCCGCCGTCTACTCGGATCAGCCGTTGCGCGGCAACGAGGCGCCCGACCTGGTGGATCCCGAGGGAATGACCGGCCTCAACTGCGCCGGCTTCGGCTCGCTGGTCTCGGTGACCGCGGTCTTCGGCTTCCTGGCCGCCGGACTACTGGTCGATCGGCTCGCGCGCGGCCAGTGAGGCGATGAACGTCGCGGGTGGGGTCTCGGCCCCGGCCTCGATCCGTGCGCGGCCGTCGTTCTTGGCCTTGTAGAGCAGCCGGTCCGCCGCGATCATCAGCGCGTCGATGGTCGTCCCCTGCGCGGGCGCCTCGGCGATCCCGGCCGAGAACGTGAGTTCGCCGGGCAGGGTCTCGTCGCCGTCGGGCAGTTGTATCCGACGGCATTCGTCGAGCATGCCGAGCAGACGTTCACGGGCGATGGCGGCCGTCGTCGTGGGCAACACCATCGCGAACTCCTCGCCACCGACACGGCAGATCACGTCGTTCTCGCGCAGCCCGTCGCGCAGCAGTTTGCCGAGCGCGACCAGCACGCGATCGCCGGCCACGTGTCCGTGCTTGTCGTTGAGGCGCTTGAAGTGGTCGAGGTCGAGCATCACGAGGCAGAGAGGAATGGTGTTCTGCAGACTGAAGTCCAGCAGCCGCGGCCCGCGTTCGTAGAGGTAGCGGCGGTTGTGCAGGCCGGTCAGCGCATCGCGGTAGTTCTGCTCCTTCAGTTCGTCGTGCAGCCGCAGATTCTCCGCGATCTGCGCGGTCAGCGCGCTGTTGAGCGCGGCCAGTCGTTGGTGCTCGCGTTCCAGTTCCGAATGCAGCGCCAGAATCCGGTCGCGCTCGGCACGCGTGGTATCGAGCTCGTGACGGATGGTGTGCGTGAGGCTGGCGACGTGCGCGGCGAGCCGCGCCAGTCGCTCGCGGATCACGGCCCTGCAGCGTTCGTGAAACAACGCGCGGCGATCGTCGCCGATCATTTCGCAGGCAGCGGCCGCGGTGGCGTGCAGCTGCATCAGGTCCGATGGCGAGTCGACGGCGATCTCGTCGAGCTCGTTGAGCGTGGCCAGCGCGATCTGCGCGGCCCGTGCCGGCTCGTTGGCGACCAGCGCGATGCGCGCCTCGACATAGGTCCAGAAGACGTGCGGCGTGCCTTCCTCGTGCTTGCTGCGGATCAGTGTGTCGCGCACGCCGTCGAACGTGCGCCTCGCCTCGTCGGCGCGTCCGGCGTTGGCATAGGCCAGCGCAAGCGTCAACGGGATCATCGGCTCGTTGCCGCCCATGGCGAGCAGGTAGCGCTCCACCGGCAGGTACTGTTCGGCCAGCTTCAGGGCTTCGTCGTGGCGGCCCAGCCAGGTGTAGGCCTGGCTGAGATTCAGCGCGATGATCACCGTGGTGCGATCGGCGTTGCAGGCTGCCGCGAGGTGCAACCCTTCCTCGAGCAGGCGGCAACCTTCCTCGGGGTTGTGCAGGTCCGAGTGATAGCCGCCGAGGTTGCACAGCGTGGAGGCGAGCAGCAGCAGGTCGTGCGTGTCGCGCGCGGTGTCGACCGCCTGGTAATGCCACTTCAGCGCGGGTTCGAGCAAACCCACCCAGCGATAGCCGAGCGACAGCGCGACGTGGACGACGAACAGGTCGGTCGGACTGGCGTCGCGCGGTGGCCGCGAAGCCAGGTCTTGCAGCAGGCGGATGGAACGGTCGGGTTCGCCGTCGAGTCGCAGGCAGATCGCCTGTGCGGCCTCGGCCAGCCAGATGCCGCGCTCGTCCTTCAGGTCATCGAAGAGAGTGCGACAGCGCGTGGCGGAGGCGCTGGCCTCGACCGGGTCGCCGGATCGGATGGCCGCGTATGCCGCCTGGAACATCGCGTGGGCCAGGGCCCGCTGGTCGTCGGCCTCGCCGGCCAGCGCAATGGCTTCGGCAGCCGCGGCGCGGGCTTCGCGCAGGTCACTGTATTGATGCCGCCAGGCCCGATCGACCGCCAGCATGGCGGGGGACGGCTCTTTTCCACTGGGGAATGCGTCGGCGCCAAGGCTGGCGCGGCGAAAAGCGCTCATCGGTGATTGCGGGTCGTGACACGACAACGCAATCGACCGGGTCGATTCGTGTCGCTAGGGTTTGTCGCCAAGTCCGATGATCGAGCCTGATCCTGCGATCGATCTGGATATCGTTGGTCGCCCATAGTACTTGACATCGCCGCTACCGGCGATCTTTACCGAGAGGCTATCGCGGGCCCAAACGGTCGCGTCGCCAGACCCGCCGATCGAGATCGTGGCCGTCGCGCTCTGCAGCGCGGCACCGTGGTAATCGCCCGATCCGGCAATGCGCACGTTCTGCTCGAGGACGCCGCCGCCCAGCGTCACGTCGCCCGCGCCGCTGATGCGCACCAGCAGCTTGCGGGCGGCCAGCGCGCCGAACTTGATGTCGCTGGAGCCGGTGATCGCGATCTCGAAATCGCCCGGGACGGTGAACGACTCGGAGCGCACGTCGCCGTTGCCGGCGGTGCTGATGCGGTCGAGCGTCTTGGCGCTCAGCAGGAAGCGCGCGCTCTTGTGGTCCGACGACGACCACCAGCCGCTCACGCCCCTCGGCTCGTAGCTGAGCATCAGTTCGTCGCCGCGCATCTCGGCCTTCAGGTACTTGATCGTGTCCTTCTCGCCTTCGACCCGCAGCGACGGCGTCTCGGACTGCGTCAGCACCAGGTCGGCCGAGCCGATCAACCGCACGGTCCGGACGTTGCCGATCGGCCGCGACTCGGTGACGGTGTCGGCGCCCGTCGCAGCACCGCTCGCGAGGACGGCGAACAGCAGGAAGAGTCCGCGAACGGCGATGCGGGAGTGATGGACTGCGGATGAGTTCACGGCGGACTCCGGTGATGTATCGGGCAGAGGCGGAATCTACCGACCCCATCGAACCGGCGGGTGCGCGAGTCGACGGACGGCGAAGCGGGAAGGACCAGACGTCGAGGAGGGCGACGGTCGGCGCGCGTCACGTCGTCACTTGCGCATCTGCACCGACCCGTTGACGGTCAGCGACAACGTCACCTGGCCGGCCTCGACCGGCATCGGCGCGGCGGATTTCGCCGCCATCGCACCGTCTACATTCATCATCGCCATCACGCGGCCGCCACCGCTCTGCCCGGCACTGCCGACGTTGACCTGCCGGATCGAATAGCCGGTGTAGCCGAAGGCCCGGCTCGCAGCCGCCGCCTTGTCCTGGAACGCGCGGACGCCACGCTCGATCAGCGACGTGCTCTCGCGGTTGCGCAGGTCGGGCGAGATCTCGAAGCCGGATCCGGTGATCTGCAGCGACTGCGACAGCCGTCCGACGAGGGTGCCGAGGGCGTCGAAGTCCTTGGCCTTGAGGACGATGGCGCCACGCACCTGCCAGCCGGTGCGGGTAGTCGTCGCGCCGCGGCTGTCGAAACGCGGCGACGTGCTGTAGCCGCCGTTGGCGGCGATCACGCCGGGCACTGCCTTGGCTTCGGCGAACGCCTTCGCGAGCGCCTCGTTGACGTCCTTCGTCAGCGCCGGCACTTCGGGGCCTTCGCGGACGACGGCGAGCGTGACCACCGCGAGGTCGGGCACGACTTCCGACGTGACGGTGGCGTCGAGGTCGAGCAAGTCGGCGAGCGGCACGACGCGTTCCTGGGCCATCGACGGCAACGGGGCGGCGAGGGCGAGGGCGAGAGCGAGAGCGAGCTGGATGATTTTCATGAGGAAGATTCCGGACGACGGGAGGGATGGATCGATCAGAGCGCGGTCGGTTCCGGGCGTGGTCGCGGGGGCAACGGAATCCATTCGGTTTCGCCCGGCACCTGCGGAAAGCGGGCGTTCGGAAAGGCGGCCCAGTCGTCGCGGGCCGCGTCGATCGCCTCGCGGTCGCTCGCGACGAAGTTCCACTCGAGCGCGCGGGGTGCATCGAGCTTCGTGCCGCCGACCAGCATCACGCGCGCCGCGCTGCCTGCCGCGATGACGACGTCCGCGGTCGAGGTCAGCGCTGCCATCGTCTGCGCCGGGACCGGCGTGCCATCGATCGTCACGTCGCCTTCGACGACATACAGCGCGCGTTCCTCGTGCTCCGTGTCGAGCATCAGCGTGCTGCCCGCGTCGAGGTCCGCGACCGCGTACAGCGTCGGGACCAGGACCGCGACCGGCGACGTGTGGCCGAAGGCCGTGCCCGCGATCACGGTGATGCGCGCGCCCGGCAACGCGAACGAGGGCAACGTCGCGGCCGGGTGATGCGCGAACGACGGATCGTCGTGCTCGTGTTCCTTCGGGACCGCGACCCAGCTCTGGATGCCGTGGATGACTTGTGGTGCATCGCGGATCGAGGCGGGCGAGCGCTCGGAGTGCACGATGCCGCGGCCGCTGGTCATCCAGTTGATGTCGCCGGGTCGGATGGCCTGCACCGAGCCGAGGCTGTCGCGATGCATCAGTTCGCCCTCGAACAGGAAGGTCACCGTGGCCAGCCCGATGTGCGGATGCGGGCGGACCTGCACGCCGCCACTGCCGGCCGCCAGCGTCGCGGGTCCGAGATGATCGAAGAAGGCGAACGGGCCGATGGAGCGATGCGCGAGCGACGGCAGGACGCGACGGACGGAGAAGCCGCCGAGGTCGCGCGGCTTGCCTTCGATGAGGTCGAATGACATGGACGTGAGTGGTTTGATGAGCGGCCGCGATCTTCGCACGCACTCACGGCCGCAGTGGCGGCTCTTCCATCGCGGCGACCTGCTCGCGCAGCGCGAGGATCTGGTTCTGCCAGTAGTGCTCGGTGCCGAAGAACGGGAACGCCGCGGGGAACGCAGGGTCGTCCCAGCGCCGCGCCAGCCACGCGCTGTAATGGATCATCCGCAGGGTCCGCAGCGCTTCGAGGCGATGCAGTTCGCGCGGGTCGAAGGTGTTGAACTGTCGATAACCTTCGAGCAGGTCGGCGAGCTGCCGGGTCATCTCGTCGCGCGTGCCGGACAGCAGCATCCACAGGTCCTGCAACGCGGGCCCGGTGCGGCTGTCGTCGAAATCCACGAAGTGCGGGCCGCCGACGCGCGTGCCTTCGCCTTCGGTCCAGAGGATGTTGCCGACGTGGCAGTCGCCGTGCAGCCGCAGCAGCCGTGCCGCTCCGGCACGCGCCTCGCAGGCCTCGATGCCGGTCAGCGCCTGCTCGACGACGCCGAGCCAGACGGCCGCGAGTGGCCCCGGCACGATGCGGTGACCGGCGATCCAGTCGCGCGGTTCGCGGCCGAAGGTCTCGATGTCCAGCGCGGGTCGCTCGACGTAGGGCATGGCGCCCCCCAGCGCGTGGATGCGTCCAATGAAGCGCCCGAGCCACTCACGCGTGTCGCGCTGCTCGATCTCGGGGGCGCGCCCGCCGCGTCGATCGAACAGCGCGAAGCGAAAGTCCTCGTGACGATGCAGGCTGACGCCGTCGGCGTCGATGCGGGCGGGGACCACGGGGATCTCCAGCGCCGCGAGCGCGTCGACGAAGCGATGCTCCTCGAGGATCTGGGCGTCGCTCCAGCGCTCGGGGCGGTAGAATTTTGCGACGCACTGGCTGCCGTCGTCGAGCCCGACGAGGTACACGCGGTTCTCGTAGCTGTTGAGCGTCAGCAGACGGCCGTCGCAGCGCTCGCCGATGCTTTCGATCGCATCGAGCACGCGCTCGGGGGTCAGGGTCGCGTAGGGATGCAGCGCGGTCGCCGAGTGCTCGACCGCGGTATCCTGCGCGCCGCCGCCATCGGCCCGCATCGCGCGTTCCATCGCCAGCGCATCGGCAATGGCGTCCTCCTTGTCTTCGTCGCGCTCTTCTTCACTGATCATCGCCATAGTGTAGAGGTCTCGACCGCGCTGCCCCTTCGACCCGATCGTCCGCATGAATCCCGGTATCGTCCTCGCCGCCTCGGCCTACGCGCTGTGGGGCTTGTTTCCGCTCTACTTCCGCCTGCTGCGCAGCGTGCCGGCTTTCGAAGTGCTGATGCTGCGCATGGTCCTGTCGCTGCTCGCGGTGGCGATCGTGCTGGTCGTCCTGCGGCGCTGGACGTGGGTCCGGCAGGTCAGGGCGGCGCCGCGCCTGCTGGTCCGTTACGGCATCAGCGCAGTCCTCGTCTCGCTCAACTGGTTCGTGTTCATCTGGGCGACGCAGAACGGCCACGTCGTCGACGCGAGCCTCGGCTACTTCATCACGCCGCTGGTCAACGTGCTGCTCGGCCGCCTCGTCCTCCACGAAAGGCCCCGGCCGGTGCAGTGGACGGCGATCGCGATCGCCGCCATCGGAGTTGTGTGGCTGAGCATCCAGACCGGCCACATGCCATGGATCGCGCTGACCCTCGCGCTGAGCTTCGGCGCTTACGGGCTCGCCAAGAAGGTGGCGCCGCTGGGCGCACTCGAAGGGCTCGCGCTCGAGACGGCGCTGCTGTTTCCGGCGGCCCTCGCCGTGCTGCTGTGGATGGGCGCGCATGGTCAGAACGCGCTGATGACGGCCGAACCTTCCGTGCGCTGGCTGTTGCTCGCGAGCGGGCCGCTGACGGCGCTGCCGCTGCTGCTGTTCGCGGCGGGGGCGAGACGGGTGCCGATGACGACGCTCGGCCTGCTGCAGTTCATCGCGCCGACGCTGCAGCTGATGCTGGGCGTGCTGGTGTTCGGCGAGGCGTTCGGCGGTCCCGCGCTGATCGGTTACGGACTGATCTGGACGGCGCTGGCGTTGTACGCGGGCGAAAGCCTGTGGCGCGCGACGCGGACCGCGCGACCCGTTGCCGCCGCCCCATGAAAAATGCCCCCGACCGGCAGGACCGATCGGGGGCGTTCACGAAGCTGACGACTTAGCGGTTACCCGAACCGCTGAAGGCGCTGGAGCCGGCCGGACGCGGACGACGCGCCGCAGCGGGACGACCTGCGCCACCGTGCGCCGCCGGCTTGCCGCCGGTGGACGGACGGGGTGAATTGCCGAACGATTTCTTGGCAGCGAAGCCTTCGCCACGCGGCTTCGCGAAGCCGGTCGAACGCGGGGCCTGGCCCGGGCCGCCGCGCGACGGCGCGCCACGACCTTGGGCGCCGCCGCGCAGGATCGGCTCGGCACGGATGCGCGGGTCGACTTCGAAGCCCATCACCACTTCCTTTGGCAGGCTGCGCTTGATCAGGCGTTCGATGTCGCGCAGCAGGCCGCCTTCGTCGACGCAGACCAGCGAGATCGCCTCACCGGTGGCGCCGGCACGGCCGGTCCGGCCGATGCGGTGGATGTAGTCTTCTGCGACGTTGGGCAGTTCGTAGTTGACGACGAACGGCAGCTGGTCGATGTCGATGCCGCGCGCCGCGATGTCGGTCGCGACCAGCACCTGCAGCTTGTTGGCCTTGAACTTGGTGAGCGCGGCGGTGCGGGCACCCTGGCTCTTGTTGCCGTGGAACGCCATCGCGCTGATGCCGTCTCCGTCGAGCTGTTCGGCCAGGCGGTTGGCACCATGCTTGGTGCGGGCGAAGACCAGGACCTGCGACCAGTTGTGTTCCTTGATCAGGTGCGTCAGCAACGCGCGCTTCTTGTCGCGGTCGACCGGGTGCACCTTCTGCGCGATCACTTCGACCGTCGAATTGCGGGCGGCGATCTGGATCGTCTTGGGATGGTCGAGCAACTTGTCGGCGAGGGTCTTGATGTCGTCGGAGAAGGTCGCCGAGAACAGCAAGTTCTGACGACGCACGCCGTTGTTCGACGCGGGCATCAGGGCCATGACGCGCTTGATGTCGTGGATGAAGCCCATGTCGAGCATGCGGTCGGCTTCGTCGAGGACGAAGATCTCGACCTTCGAGAAATCGACGGTGCGTTGCTGGACGTGGTCGAGCAGGCGACCCGGCGTGGCGACGAGGATGTCGACGCCGGCGCGCAGAGCCGCGGCCTGCGGACCAAAGCCGACGCCGCCATACACGGCGACCGACTTCAGCTTGACGTGCTTGCCGTAGACGCGAACGCTGGCTTCGACCTGCGCCGCGAGTTCACGCGTCGGCGTGAGGATGAGCGCACGCAGTGGACGCGCTGCGGTCTGGACCTTGCCGCGGCTGTCGGTGCGCGTTGTGGGCGCCGGCAGGGGATTCGCGATCAGGCGCTCGAGGATGGGGAGGACGAAACCGGCGGTCTTGCCGGTTCCGGTCTGGGCGCCGGCCAGAAGATCGACCCCCGACAACACGGTCGGGATGGCTTCGGTCTGGATGGGCGTGGGAGTGGTGTAGCCGGTGTCCGCACAAGCGCGAACGAGCGGCTCGGACAAGCCGAGGGCAGCAAATGACATGATTTTGGAGGAGGTAGTGCAGGCCTGTTCCCGCATTGCGCGGGGCCAGTCACAGACGAGCTGAAAGCTTCGGAGTCTGAATGACGCGTCCATCGATGAGATGCGACGGCGGCTGGGGACTGGTGCAAAAGCCGCAACCTGTGAGTATACCGATATTGTTTAAACCGTGTCCAGCGGACGCACTCGCAAGCTGGAAGGATCGTCGAGATGTGGTATTCGTGGCAACAACGCATGATTCAACGGAGAAAAAAGATGGTCGAAGCACAGTGGAAGGGAACCGTCATCGCCATCAGCGATGCCTGCGTCGTGGTCGAGGGAAATCAATACTTTCCGGCCGCCGCGGTCCATCCGGAAAATCTGAAGCCGTCCGCCCGGACCAGCGTCTGCCCGTGGAAAGGCACCGCGCACTACTACGACGTGGTCGTGGGCGATGAGGTCAACAAGGACGCGGCCTGGTACTACCCGGATCCGAAGCCGGCGGCTAGCGAGATCAAGGATCGCATCGCGTTCTGGAAGGGTGTCGAGGTCCGCGCTTGACCACGACATGAGTCCGGCGTGGCGGTGTCTGGTGGCGTTCGCGCTCCTCGCCTCGCCCTTGGCCGCCGTGTCGCAGACCGCTTCCGTCCCGGCCTTCGAAGACTCCATCGAGCAGCGGATGAAGGCGTGCGTCGTGTGCCACGGGGAACGCGGTGGCGGCGTTGCGAACGCGGCCTTTCCCCGGCTGGCCGGGCAACCCGCCAACTACCTGGCCGCGCAGATGAAGGCCTTTCGTGACGGCGTGCGGACCTACGCCCCGATGAATTTCTTGATGGCGCGCCAGACCGATGCCTACCTTGACGAGATCGCGGCGTGGCTGGCTGCGCAGAAGCCGGACGGGGGCGTCGTCGAGGCGAGACGCCGCTTCACGCCCGACCCCGCCGCGATGACGGCTGGCGAGGCACTGGTCCGCAACGGACGTCCCGACGCCGGCCTGCCGGCGTGCAGCGCGTGTCATGGCGCCGACCTCAACGGCACGATGCCCGGCATTCCCGCGCTGGCCGGCATGCCGCGCGACTTCCTGATCGAGCAGGTCGGATCGTGGAAGACCGGCGCGCATCGCAGTCCCGAGCCCAACTGCATGGCACAGATTGCGCAACGCATGAGCGGCGCCGACATCGTCGCCGCGGCGACCTGGCTGGCGCTGCAGCAACCCACCGGCCTTCCGACGCGACGGTCCGGTCCGCTGCCTCTCGCGTGCGGTTCGGAATGAGCCGGTATGGCCGCATCGCCGTCGTCCTCGTCGCGGTCACCGTAGTGGCCGCGACGTGGATGATCTTCTCGCGCCCGTCACAATACGTCGAAGCGCCTGCCGCGCTGCGCGCGCAGATCGCGGCGCTCGACCCGGTCGGCAAGGCCGACCCGATCGAGCGGGGTCGCTATCTCGCATTGGCCGGCGACTGCATCGGCTGCCACCAGGCGCGCGGCGGTGCGGCGTTCGCGGGCGGCCTCGCGGTCCCCACCGTGTTCGGCACGATCTACAGCAGCAACATCACGCCCGACCGCGAGACCGGCATCGGCGCCTGGTCCGCCGACGACTTCTGGCGCGCGCTGCACGAAGGCAAGGGCAAGGACGGCGCGTATCTCTATCCCGCTTTTCCCTTCCCCAACTACACGCGCATCACGCGCCCCGATTCGGACGCGATCCACGCCTACCTGATGTCGTTGCCCGCGGTGAAGCAGGCGAACACGCCGAACACCCTGCGCTTCCCCTACAGCGTGCGGCCGCTGGTCGCGTTCTGGCGAATGCTCTACTTCACCGAAGGCGTCTACGAAGCGGACCCCCGACAGGACGCAACCTGGAATCGCGGCGCCTACCTGGCGAGCGGCCTCGGCCACTGCGTTGCCTGTCATTCGCCGCGCAACTTCCTGGGTGGCATCGCTCGCGCCGACGAGTTGTCGGGCGGCCGCATCGCCGTGCAGGACTGGTATGCCCCGTCACTGACCTCGGATCGCGAAGCGGGCCTCGGCGACTGGCAGGTCGAAGAGGTCGTGCGGTTGCTCAAGCACGGCGTCTCAGATCGATACGCCGTGTTCGGGCCGATGGCCGAGGTGGTCCACGACAGCACGCAGCATCTCGAGGAGAAGGACCTGCATGCCATGGCGACGTACCTGAAGTCGCTGCCCGCGAAGGCGTCCGACGATGCGCCCGCGATGGAGACGACCGGGTCGATGCGCGCGGATCTGCTGCGGCGGGGTTCGCAGGTCTATGCGGAACAATGCGCGGGCTGTCATCGCAGCGACGGCGAGGGTGTAACGCGCGCCTATCCGGCGCTGGCCCGCAACCCGAGCGTGATCATGGGTTCGACCATCAACGCGATTCGCGTGGTCCTCAACGGCGGCTTCCCGCCGGGCACGGCCGGCAACCCGCGGCCCTACGGCATGCCGCCGTTCGCGCAGAAGCTGAGCGACGAGGACGTGGCGTCGGTGTTGACCTACGTCCGCAACAGCTGGGGCAACCAGGCGCCGGCCGTGGCACCGGCGGACGTGCAGCGCTATCGCGCCGTGCCGATCGAGTAGTCGTTCAACTGCGCGATCAGAGATTGCGCGCGAGCCGGATGCCCGAGAACTGCCAGCGGGTCTGGGCTGGGAAGAAGTTGCGATAGCTCGCTCGCAGATGACCGGCCGGCGTCGCGCACGACCCGCCGCGCAGGACCATCTGGTTGATCATGAACTTGCCGTTGTATTCGCCGACCGCACCCGGCGCGGTCTCGAAGCCGGGGTAGGGCAGATAGGCGCTCGCCGTCCACTGCCATACGTCGCCGCCCATGCGCGGTGTTGAATCCTCGGCGCGACGCGGATGCACGTGCGTGCCGTCGTAGAGATGCGTGTCATCGCTGCCGATCGTCTCGGCCGCGCATTCCCACTCGGCCTCTGTCGGCAGTCGTGCGCCGGCCCAGCGCGCGTACGCATCGGCCTCGTAGTACGACACATGGGCGACCGGCTCGTCATGAACGAGAGCCTTCATGCCGTTGAGCGTGAACAGCATCCAGTCTGCGCCCGCTCGCTCCCAGTACAGCGGTGCCTGCCAGCCGTCGCGCGTGAGTGCATCCCAACCGTCCGACAGCCACAACTCCGGGCGGTCGTAACCGCCGTCGTGCATGAAGGCCAGATATTCGCCGCAGGTCACGGCGCGCGATGCGATCGCGAAGGGCGCGAGCCAGACGCGATGACGCGGACGCTCGTTGTCGAACGCGAATCCCTCGTCGGTCGCGCCGATCTGCGCGACGCCTTCCGGACGCTCGATGAACGTCATCGGCTGGAGTGTGCGGCCCTCGACCGATGTCTCCTCGCGATACACCGGGCGGGACGGATTCTTCCAAAGGTGATGCTTGAGGTCGGTAAGGATCAGCTCCTGATGCTGATGCTCGTGATGAAGGCCGAGCTCGATGACGTCGAGCATCGCATCAGGCAGTTCACGCGACTCAAGCAGGGTCGCGACGCGCGTGTCGACGGCCCCGCGATAGTCGAAGACCCGTTCCAGCGAGGGCCGTGAGATCAGCCCTCGTTCCGCGCGCGGGTGACGTTCGCCGACACCGACGTAATACGAATTGAAAAGGACGCGGAACGCCGGGTCGAAGGGCACGTAGGTCGCTCCGATCGACGGTTCGAGAACGAAGGTCTCGAAGAACCAGGTGAGGTGGGCGAGGTGCCACTTGATCGGACTCGCATCGGGCGTCGACTGGATCTGGCAGTCCTCAGGCGACAAGCCGTCGGTCATCGCGACTGTGATGTTCCGCACGCGGTGGTATTCGGCAAGCAACAGTGACTGCCGACCGGCCTGGAGATTGCCCCCTTCGACCCAGACCGAACTCATGCGGGCTCCGCGACGAACACCCCGAACCAGCCGCGCTCGTCCTGCCAACATCGCAGCCGGTCGCCGCCGGCGAAGCCAGCCGATTCGAGCAGCGCCGCGAAGCCTTTGACCGTGTACTTGTGCGAGTACTCGGTGACGATCGCTTCATCGCGCTCGAAAGTCCGCACCGCGTCGCCGATGCGCACGGTCTGCGCGCGTTGCGAGACGAGCTGCATCTCGATGCGGCCGAAGTCCTCGTTGTAGACCGCGCGATGCGTGAAGGCGGCCGGGTCAAAGTCCGCGTCGAGCAGGCGATTGGCCACGCGCAGCACGTTGCGGTTGAAGGCAGCGGTCACGCCGATGGCGTCGTCGTAGGCGGCGCGCAGCGTGGCGCGATCCTTGACGAGGTCGATGCCGATCAGCAGCTTGCCGCCGGCACCGGCCGGATGGCGCTCGATGTGGTCGCGGACCGACGCGAGGAAGGCGCGGGCATCGTCGCGCACGAAGTTGCCGATCGACGAGCCGGGATAGAAGAACACCGGTGGCATGCCGTCCTGTTCCGCGAGCACGTCGTGCAGATCGAAGGGTCGCGTGAAGTCGGCGACGATGCCGAGCACGTCGACCGGCCGCTGCACCCGTCCCGCGCGGTCCTTCGCGAGCGTCGCCGTCAGCGCGACCAGCGCTGAACGCAACCACGGTTCGGCGATGTCGACGCCCACGTAGCGGCGCACCTGCGCGGGTTCGATCCAGCCGCGCGCCTTGAGGCCGTCGCCGCAGCCGAGGTCGATCCATTGCGAGCCGCTGGGCAGGGCCGCTGCGATGTCGTCGCGATGGGTTTCGAAGATCGTCGCTTCGGTACGCGTCGGGTAGTACTCGTCGAGCTCGCAGATGGCGCTGAAGAGCGCCGATCCCTGAGGGTCGTAAAAAAACTTGGGCGAACTGACCGCTGGCGTCGCCAGCAGCCCGGCGCGAAACGCGGCACGGTCGCCCGCGTCGTCCATCGCCGCACGGACGTCGACTCGGATGGCCGCGGGGTCGGGCGAAGGATTCTTGCGAGGGACGAAGTCGAGGACACGGCCCTCTCCCAGCAGTCCGGCGTTCTCGATCAGGGCTGTTGTCTTCATGGGGGTGGTGAATGGGGAAGCGACGGTCTGGGTGGTGCCGCCTGCCGCACGATGACGGAGCGACTGCTGGTATGGGCCCGCCGCGACATCGGGCGAGTGGTCCTGGCGGCGGGCAAGCAAGTGAGGTCTTGCAGCGTATCCACAATCCTTGCGAACTCGACCCATCGATTATCCCGGGCCCGATGCCGCTTAGTTTGTAGGTAACCGTCGAGAACGTCGCGTAGGACTTGTTCTCATCCCTCTTTCTCATCCCAGTCGAAGCGCAGCGCCGCGACCACGCCGAATAACAACGCGAAACCCAGCAGCACGACGATCGGCAGCCACGCTGCCTCCATCCCCAGGCCGCGCCACGTCATCGCGTCGAAGCCGTCCACCGCCCAGCGGGTCGGCATGATCAGCGAGCCGGTCTGCAGCCATTTCGGAAAAACGAAGACCGGCACCCAGGCGCCGCCGAGCATCACCATCACGAGCGTCGCGAAGATCGCCAGCCCGCGCGTGGCCTCGGGCGTCCTGCCGAGGGCCGCGATGAAGAGCCCGAACGCCGCGGTCATCACGGCGAAGGCCAGGATCAGTCCGACGAAGCCGATCGCGCTGCCTTCGACGCGGACGCCGAACAGCAGCATGCCGACCGCGAAGATCAGTGTGAAAAGGATCGCCGCGATAATCGCGCCGCTGACGATCTGGCTGCCGAGCAGGAAGCCGCGCGTCAACGGCGCCGCGCGCAGTCGTTGCCACAGACCCATGCGTCGCATTGTCAGCAGCTTGATGCCGAGGTCGATACCCATGAACAGGATGAACTGCACGCCCATGCCCGCGAACGAGTGCGAGTAGCCGTCGTACTTCGCGTCGGTCCTTGTGGAAGTCGCCTCGGTCTCCTTGACCGTGTAGGGCATCTGGAAGCTCGGCGCCGAACCCGCTGCACCGCTGTTCGTCTGCGCATCGTCCGCACGCACCCGCTCGACCGAATCGAAGAGCGCCAGCAGATCCTTGCGCGAGGTCTCCGACATCGTCTTGCTGTCGAGGACGCTCCTTCGTGCTGCGCTCGTGATGTCCGGACTGCCCGGCCCCGACGAAAAAGCGTTCTGGGTCACACCCTCCATCACGTGCTGCGCGAGGAGGCCCTGCACGATCTGCATCGCGAAGGCCTGCGACGGGTCGAACTGGATGTCGATGACGGGCTTGTCGCGTCCGCCGAACAGCGCGGGCGCCGCGTTCGCGCCGAAGTGCGCCGGCACCGTGACCACGGCCCGCAGCTTGCCGCGGCGCACCGCGTCGGCGGCTTGCGCCGCATCGAGCGGCTGCACCTCCAGCGTCTTGTCGGCCACCATCGCATCGACGATCTTCTTCGACGTCGTGCTCTGGTCGAGGTCGATGATCGCGATCGGCACCTTCGCGCGCTCGGTGTCCTTCGAGCCGCCGAACAGCGACCCGAAGAAAGCGGCGATGGCGATCGGCGCCGCCAGTGTCATCAACAGCGCGCGTCGATTCGAAAAGTAGAGGATCAAATCTTTGCGGACCAACGCGACGAGAGCGTTCAAGGCGTTATCCGATCAATCGCGCAACTGACGACCGGTCAGCGACAGGAACACGTCTTCGAGGTTCGCCTGCGAACTCGTGATGCGCCGGACCGCGTGGCCGCGGGCCGCGAGCCACGTCAGCACGTACGGCAGGCTTGCACCGAGGTCGGCGATGCCGAGCGTGAGCGTCTCTTCGCGCTGCTCGGCGCGCGTCACGCCGGACTCGAGCAGCAGCGCCGCCACGTCGACCGTGCCGTCGATCTCGAGCACCACCACGCCGGTGTTGCCGAGCGCCCGCTTCAGCACCGCGGGCGTGTCGGAAGCCACCACGCGACCGTGATCGACGATCACGATGCGGTCGGCGAGCCTCTCCACCTCTTCCATGTAGTGCGTCGTGTAGACGATCGCCTTGCCGCTCGCGGCGAGCGCTTCGAGATTGTCGAAGATGGCGTTGCGGCTCTGCGGATCGATGCCGACGGTGGGTTCGTCGAGGATCAGCAGATCGGGGTCGTGGATCAAAGCGGCCGCGATGTTGAGTCGTCGCTTCATGCCGCCCGAGTAGCTCGACGGCTTGTCGCGTGCGCGTTCGGTGAGGCCGACCAGTTCGAGGGCCGCGTCGACCCGCTGCTTGAGCAGCGAGCCCTTGATGCCGTACAGCGCGCCGAACAGTTCGAGATTGCCGCGTGCGCCAAAGTCCTCGAACAGCGAAATGTCCTGCGGCACGAGGCCGATGCGGCGCTTGACCGGACTGTCGTCGTCGACGATCGGCTTGCCGTCGATCAGGACGCGCCCCGAGTCGGGCGCGACCAGGCCGCAGATCATCGCGACCGTGGTCGACTTGCCGGCGCCGTTGGGTCCCAGCAGCCCGACCACTTCGCCGGCACCCACCGACAGTGACACGTCGATCACCGCCTGCTTGGCGCCGTAGGACTTGGCGAGGTGTTCGACGATCAGCACGGTCTTCCTTCGCGGTGGCCCTGGTGCGTCAGCTTCGTCGTGCGACGGCGGATTTCCTTGACGGCCCCGCGTAGCGCTCGATCCAGTCGAAGAACTCGCGGTACCAGAGCTTCGAGTTCTGCGGCTTCAGGATCCAGTGGTTCTCGTCGGGATAGCACAGCAGCCGCGACGGCACCTTCTTCACGCGTAGCGTGTTGTAGTAGGCGAGCCCCTGGTAGTAGGGCACGCGGTAGTCGAGCTCGCCGTGGATCACGAGCGTCGGCGTCTCGAAGGCGTCGGCGTAGTGGTGCGGCGATTGCGAGAGGACATGGGCCTCCGCTTCCCACGGGAAGCCGCCCAGCTCCTGACCGAACCAGAAGTAGCCGTCCGATCCCATCATCGCGACCCAGTCGTAGCAGCCCGCGTGACAGACGTAGGCCGCATAGCGACCCGGCGTCGCGCGGCCGTTCATCAGCGCGACCATGTAGCCGCCGTAGCTGCCGCCGGTCGCCGTCACGCGCTTCGGATCGATGCGGCCGGTGCGCAGCAGGAACTCGGTGCCGGCCTCGACGTCGGCCAGCTCGCGGCGTCCCCAGTCGCCGTTGATGGAGCCGACGAAGCCCTGGCCCCAGCCGGTCGAGCCGTGATAGTTGACCGACGCGACCACGGTGCCCTGGGCCGCGAACAACTGCGTGTTCCAGCGCCAGTGCCAGCCGTCGTTCGCGCAGGTGTGCGGGCCGCCGTGGATGGAGTGCATCAGCGGCCATTGTTTCTGGTCCTTCTTCTTTTCTTTCCCGTCGCTCTCGAGCGTGAAGCCGGGCGGCGTGATGACCCACATCTGTACCGGGTCGCCTTCGAAGCCCGCCACCGTGACCGAGTGGGCCGTGGCCAGCGCGAGACGATCGAGGATCGCGGCGTTGATCGTCTCGATCGCGCGTTCGTTGCTGCCGCCGGCATCGCAGGCGAACAGGCTCGGCGGATGGCTCTGAGACGAGCGCGAATAGACCAGCGTGCCGCCGTTGCGCGCCACGTTCAGGTCGCCGCTCACGCCGCCATGGCGTGGACCGCGCAGCACCTCGCGCGGCGACGCACCTTCGAAGGCGGCAACATCGGCGGCAGGCACGTCGATCGCCCAGATCGGCTGCGCGATCTCGTCCTCGGCCAGGAACAGCAGGGACTTCGAATCGGGGGTCCAGTGCGCGGGACCGGTGATGCCACGATCCCACGCGAAGGTCAGCGGGACGATCGCGTGATCGCCGCGACGGATCACGGCGAGGCGCGACTGTTCGTTGTGCGCGCGGGCGAGGTCCGACGAGAGGATGGCGATCCACTGGCCGTCCGGCGAATAGCGCGGCGCCTCTTCGGCTCGCCCGCTGTCTCGCGTCGGCACGGTCCACTTGCCCTTCTTCACGTCTATCAGCACCACGTCGGTGAACGACGGCGCGCGGGGATCGGGATCGAAGTCATGCGTGAACGCGATCTCCTTTCCGTCGGGACTGATGTCGTAGAGATTGGCGTCCGGGTCCTGCGGCGGCAGGTGGAAGGACGTGCCCTCGAACAGGTCGCGGATCGTGGCGGTCCCCGCGAAGCTGGCCTCGAGCGCAGCGATCGGCAGCGTGGCGACATGGATGTGCGGCAACCTGCCGCGCAACATCCAGTGGTCCCAGTAGCGGTAATGATTCTTCTCGACGACGTAGGCCTTGACCTTGTCGTCGTGCTCGGCCTTCATGCGCTTCGCCTGCGCCTTGCTGCCGCTCTCGTCGGGCCAGACCCACGACACGAACGCGATGCGCGTGCTGTCGGGGAACCAGCGCAGCGCGCCGATGCCGGTCGCGTGTTCGCTGACGCGCAGCGCCTCGCCGCCGTCCGCGGCGATCAGGTGGAGCTGCGCCTCGTCCTCAAGCGCGCCGCCGTCGGCCTTCGGCCGCCGCGACGTGAATGCGATCCAACGTCCGTCGGGCGACCACTGCGGATCGCCATCCTTCGTGCCGCTGGTGAGGGGGCGTTGGGTCTTGCCGTCGGTGGAGAACAGCCAGAGCTGCGTGCGGCTGTCATTGCCTTCCATCGAGAACGACGTGACCGTGGCACAGGCCCAGCGTCCGTCCGGCGACAACGTGGGCGCGCCGAAGCGCTTCATCGACCACAGATCCTCGATCGTGATCGGCTTTTTGCTCTTGCTCATCCCTGGGGACTCCCTGTACGCGCCGTCATCGAGCGGCTGTCAGCGAGTCTACGCGGAAGGAATGGCCTCCTAGCGAGGTGGCCGGTTCGTCAGATGGTCAGGCTTGCCACCCGGACCGATCGAGACCTTCGTCGGACCCGTCGGGGTCGGCACGGCTCCGACGATGGCGTCCGCCAGCCGCTCCGCCAGGCAACCGTAGCTGGTGTCGTTGAGATGCAGGCCGTCGGACGACAGCATGCTGACGTAGTCGTTGCGCATCGCATCGGCCCAGAACTTCATCACGGCATAGCGATGGAAGACGGGGATGTGGTTGCGGACGCCGAGCAGGTCGAAGTCGTCGAGCATGCGCTGGTGGTCGGGCACTTCGGTCACGCGTGGCGCGTACTGCAGGTCCATCAACAGGATCTCGATATGGGCTGCATGCATGCGGTCGATGCCTTCCTGCGCGACCCGATTGAAGTCGTCGTAGTCGATGTCGTGCAGCACTGCATTGGTCCCGAACTGCCAGATCACGAGGTCGGGTTTCGCCGCGATCACGTCGGCATCCAGGCGCTTCATGTTCTCCCACACGTCCTCGCCGTTGAGACCGCGGTTGACGATCTCGACCGTTGCCGCGGGTTTGCGTTGCGCGAGCTCGACGGCCAGGCGGGACGGATAGCTGAAGCGGGTCGCGCTCGCGCCCGCGCCGGCGGTCGACGACGAGCCGAGCGTCACGATCTTCAGCGGACGACCGGCCGCGAGCGCCGCGCGCGTCTTCGGCAACGCGTCGGTGAGACGGCCGAGCGTGGCCGGTGCGGCGCAGACGTCGCGTACCGGCGTCCGGTCCTCGGCGGCGATCGTCTGCATGGTGCAGACGGCGATCGCGAGCGCCGCGATCCATCGCCTCATGATTTCGGTCCCGTCGCGACGCCGCGCTCGACGACGCGCACCAGCCACGCCGCCACGCAGTCGTGGATGCGGTCGGCGTTCTCGAGCTGGTTCGCCTTGTCCTCGGCATCGAGGTCGAACACCTCGTGCGACCACCAGTACTGCATCGTGTCGTAACGCTTGAAGAGCGGCACGTCGTAACGCCGTGCGTTCCAGCGCACGGCCTCGCGATAACCGTCGGTGTTGACCAGCAGCGAGGCACGCGGGCTGAACTGGCTGTCGACCAGCAGCACGTCGGCACCCTGGTCGCGCAGGTCGCCGATGCCGCGTTCGAGGGCGCTTCCGAAGTCCATCACCGGCACGCCGCGCGCCGCATCGGCCGATCCGGTCTGCCAGATCACCAGCGCGGGCTTGAGCGGCGCGACCTCCTTGGCGATGCGGGCATAGCTCAGTATCGCGGTCTGTCCCATCTCGGCCAGCACGACGAGGCGGATCTTCGGCTTCGGAAAGGCCTTCTGCAGGCGCGTCTCGAAGCGGAACGGGAACGCGGCCCCCTTGCGGGTGGTGCCGCTGCCGACTGCCGACCCCGAGCCGATCACGACGACCGTCAAGGCATCGGAAGACCTGAGCTTCTTCGCCAGTCGCGGCAGCGGGCTTTCGATTATCGCGGTGTCGTCGGGAACGTTGCACTGCGTCGGCATGGTCGAGTCGCGCGGCGCTTCCTTCGCTACCGGCGCCGCAGACGCCTGCGACCACGAAGCCGCGAGCATCAGGGCCGCCACGACGCGACACAGGCGCACGCGCAACGGGTGACGACGCCTGTCACTCGCTGCCCGATCGTGTCCGTCGAAGTCGCTTCTGGTCATTGCGGTGGATGAGGACGTGCTGACGTCATGAATGGGAATCGTGGTTCCAGCGGCCGTTCGATGACGCGCGCGGTCAGCCGTTGACCGTGCGTGTCGACTTGCGTTCTCCGGCCGCCGTCTCGCGCTGGCGATACCAGTTCATCAGCGCCGCCAGCGAGGTCATCAGGCCGATCCCCGCGATGCTCACGCCGATCTGCATCGGCAGGCGCGCGTTGAATTCGACCAGCGCGAAATGCGCGGCGAACGACAGGAAGATGCCGAGGCAGAAGACGTACAGCGACTGGCGTCCGCAGGCGATCAGCGGCCGTGCCCAACCCTGTCGCAGAAACCGTGCCGAGGGCCTCACGTAGTGCGCGCACAGGTAGGCGAGCGCCCCGAAATGCGCGAGCCTGAGGATGTCCATGTTGGTCTTGTCGATCGGGTACATCCACTCGAACCAGGCCTGCGGCATCCACGCGGCCATCAGGTCCCCGAACGTGTCGAACTGCCAGCTTCCCGCGACGACGGTCGAGAACACCAGATAGATCGCGCACAGCGCGCCGAGCCACGGTCGCCACGCCATGACCGGTCGCCAGCGCGGCGGCGCGATCGCGCAGACCGCGCCGATGAAGAACAGCAACTGCCACGCAAACGGATTGAAGTACCAGCCGATGCCCTCGACCGACGTTGGCAGGTTCCAGCCGAGGTAGCGCGCGGCGAGATAGAGCGAGAAGCAACCCGCCAGCGCTGCCACCGGCATCGCCCGCAGCGCGCGTTGCACGAACGGGAAGACAAACAACAGCACGATGTAGAGCGGCAGGATGTCGAGGTTGGCCGGGCGGAAGCGCAGCGTCAGGGCCTCGAGCAGCGCGATGTGCGGCGCTTCGAGGAAACGCGTGATGTTGAGCTCCTCGACGTACATCGAGTTCGAGAAGCGCTCCGCGAGCCACGCGACTTGCGCGGTGTAGAACACGAACAGGATCAGGTGGGCAACGTAGAGCTGCCAGCAGCGTCGCCACACGTGGGCCGTCATGTAGACGAAGCCGAGCTTGCGTTCGGACCGACCGTAGGCGATGGCCGCCGAGTAGCCCGAGATGAAGACGAAGATCTCGGTGGCGTCCGAGAAGCCGAAGTTGCGCAGCGTGAACTGGCCGATCGCGTTCGACGGGACGTGATCGAGGAAGATAAACCACAGCGCCAGACCGCGGAAGAAGTCGACGCGCAGGTCGCGTTCCTGCTTTCTCGCGGGGGCCGCGCCTGCGCGTTGACGCTCTGCCGTCCTGGCGGCGAAGCGCGCGAACAGCCGCGGTGACAGGACGAATGGGACGAAGCGCATCGCTCAGCAGCAGATCGGCCCGCGACTGTCGTTCCGCATCGACTGCCGGCTCGGGCATCGACGTGGTCGTCCCATCATGCCGGCGCGATGACTCGAGGGATGGCGGAACGCAGGGCCCTGCCCAGCCTGTTGTCGAGTGCTCGCAGCTTCTGCTCGGCGGTCGTCGCATCCCACGGATTGAGCGTGGTGTTCGGACCGACGTTCGCGCGAGCTTCGCTCTCCGTCGCGGTGACGAAGCGCACCACCGTTCCCGTCCGCAGGTCGATCAGGCTCACGGTGACGTAGGCGAATGGCGAGACGAAACCCCGGCCCGGCTCGCCGGTATCGGTCCGCTTCATCTGTTTGTCCGCGTCGATGTAGAAGCCGAGGCCGGTCAGCTTGCCGCTGCCGATCGTCCCGGACGAGACCTTGAGACGCGCGTCGCTGCGGAACTTGCTGATCAGCACGACATAGTGCGTGTCCTTCGGTAGCGATTGCGCCTGCACGGCTTCGAGCAGCGGCTTCAGGCCTTGGTCAGGGAGCAGCGCATCGGGATTGGCGAACGGCGCCGTGTCCCTGAAAGACATGGGCTGCACGACGGCGGTCGGCAACGTGTCGCGGATCACGCCGATCGAGAGCTCGGTGGCCAGGCGGTCGAAATGATCGTCGAGGATCGGGATGTGCGGCTCGCAGTTTCGATCCAGTCTGCTGCCGACCGTTGACTCATAGGTGACCACCGTGATCTCCTGGACGACGAGCGCAGCGACGGCGTAGCTGTTCGGCTCTTCCGCCGCTGCGGCAGCGCCCCCGAAAGCGAGCGCTGCGCAGAGCGTCAACGGGCCGGAAAAGCGCTGCACCGCGTGCCTCTTCATCATGGTCGTCCCGATCGTCGTGGAGCTACGAAAGACAAACAACAAGCGCTGACCAACGCCGGCCGGCGCGACCGTGAGTGCGCGGCTCAGCCCGTACCGCCCACCGTCAACCCGTCGATCCGCAAGGTCGGCTGGCCGAGGCCCACCGGGATGCTCTGGCCTTCCTTGCCGCAGGTGCCCACGCCGCCGTCTAGCGCCATGTCGTTGCCGATCATCGACACGCGGGTCAGCGCGTCGGGACCGTTGCCGATCAGCGTCGCGCCCTTGACCGGATACGTGACCTTGCCGTTCTGGATGCGCCACGCCTCGGTCGCGGTGAAGACGAACTTGCCGTTGGTGATGTCGACCTGGCCGCCGCCGAAGTTGACCGCGTACAGGCCATCCTCGACCGACGCGATGATCTCCTTCGGGTCGCGCGTGCCGTTGAGCATGTAGGTGTTGGTCATGCGCGGCATCGGCAGGCTGGCGTATGACTCACGCCGTCCGTTGCCGGTCACGCCGGTCTTCATCAGGCGCGCGTTCAGCGTGTCCTGCATGTAGCCCTTGAGGATACCGTCCTCGATCAGCGTCGTGCACTGCGTGCTGTTGCCCTCGTCGTCGATGTTGAGCGAGCCGCGGCGATCGGGGATCGTGCCGTCGTCGACGATGGTGATGCCGGGCGCGGCCACGCGCTCGCCGATGCGACCCGAGAACGCCGACGATCCCTTGCGATTGAAGTCGCCTTCGAGGCCGTGACCGATCGCCTCGTGCAGCAGCACGCCGGGCCAGCCCGGTCCGAGCACGACGGTCATCGGACCTGCGGGAGCAGGGCGCGCGTCGAGGTTGACGAGCGCCTGGTCGACCGCCTCGCTGGCGTATTTCTCGAGCTTCGAGGCATCGAAGAAGCCGTAGCCGAAGCGCCCGCCACCACCCGCGAAGCCCTGCTCACGACGACCGTCCTGCTCGGCGATCACGGTCAGCGACAGGCGCACCAGCGGCCGGATGTCGGCGGCCAGCACGTCGCCCGCGAAGCGCGACGATGCCGCCACCATCACGACCTCGTACGTGCCCGCGAGGTTGGCCATCACGTGCGTGATCCGCGGGTCGCGCGCGCGCGCCAGCCTCTCGAGACGTTCGAGCAGCGCGATCTTATCGGCCGGCTGCATCGTCGCGAGCGGGTCCATCGGCGCGTACAGCGCGTCGCGGCGGCCGTGCGGCCTCGAGCTCTGCACCGGCTGCCCAGCGTTCTTCTTCGACCCGTTGCGCGCGATGCCGCGGGTGGCGCGGGCTGCCGTCATCAAGGCTTCGCGGCTGATGTCGTCCGAATATGAGAAGGCCTGCTTTTCGCCGGTGACCGCGCGCACGCCGACGCCTTCCTCGATGTCGAAGCTGCCCGACTTGACCTGGCCCTCCTCGAGACTCCACGACTCGGAGCGCGCGTACTGGAAGTACAGGTCGGCGTAGTCGACGCGGTGCTGGAAGATCTCGTTCAGCGCGGCCGTGATGTCGAGTTCGGTGAGGCCGTAGCGGCCCAGGAACCAGTCCTTGGCGGTGGCCAGCGCGGCGATGTGCGGTTCGATCAGTTTCATGGAGGTAGCCGGAGAAGAAGGCGATTTACAGGACGCGGTGTGTGAGCGCGGGAAGATGCTGGCGGACCTCGGCGAGGCGCATCGGATCGATGTGACCGATCACCACGCCTTCGCCTTCGTCGCGCTCGGCGACGATCTCGCCCCAGGGATCGACCAGCATGCTGTGCCCCCAGGTGCGACGGCCGTTCTCGTGGCGGCCACCCTGCGCGGGCGCGAGCACGTAGCACTGGTTCTCGATCGCACGGGCCCGCAGCAGCGTCTCCCAATGCGCCGAGCCAGTGGTGTAGGTGAAGGCGGCAGGCACGAGTATCAAGTCCGGCGCGCCGCCGGCGGCGAAGCCGCGATACAGCTCCGGGAACCGCAGGTCGTAGCAGATCGACATCGCCACGCGCAACGGCTGGTCGCCCAGCGTGGCCTCGAACGCAGCCAGCGTCGTGCCGGCCTCGATGGTGCGCGACTCGTCGTAATGCTCGTCGCCCTTCGTGAAGCCGAACAGATGGATCTTGTCGTAACGCGCGGCGATCGAGCCGTCGGGCGCGAACGCGAAGCTCGTGTTGCGGATGCGGTCGGTGACGCCGGGGCCGACCTCGACCGGCAGCGTGCCGCCGACCAGCCAGATGCGATGTCGACGTGCCGCGTTGGCGAGGAAGTCCTGGATCGGCCCGTGCCCCGCCTGTTCGCGCGCATCGACCTTGTCGGTGTCGTTGCGGCCCATCAGGCAAAAATATTCGGGCAACGCGATCAGCTGCGCGCCTTCACCGGCCGCTTCGTCGATCAGCCTGCCGGCGGCGGCCAGATTGGCCGTGACCGAGGGCGTCGAGACCATCTGGATGGCAGCGACGCGCAGGTGATCGGAACGGGCTGATTCGGTCATCGACGGTTCAGGGGGTGGCGGTCTTGCGGGGAACGACCGGCGTGGCATTGCCGTTGCGGTCGATCTTGGTGACTTCGGGCTTGGCCCACGGCCCGCTCACATTGTATTCAAACGACAGGGCCTGCGAGATCTTGTCCTTGAACAGGAATTGCGCGGCGAAGGTCGCGAGGCCGATCACCGGATTGATCACCGCGACCCCGAGCGAAGCGGCGCCTGTGTTGATGTCCGGCTTCACCAGCACATGCAGATTCGTGGTCTCGTGCGCGAGGTCTGCCGTGCCCGCCATCGTGACCGTCGCCTGCACGCCGGTCATGCGGAAGTCGTCGGTCGTCGCGATGCCCTTGTCGACCCGGGCATCGGCGCGCACGGTATCGAACGCGAAGCCGGCTTCGAAGACGTCGGTGAAGTCCAGGGTCAAGCGCCGCGCCAGACCTTGCAGGCTGAGGATGTTGAGCAGCTTCGCGATGCCAGGATCGGCCTTCAGGAACTGGCCCTTGTCGGCGGCCAGCATGAGGCGACCCTGCAGCGTCTCGAAGTCGATCTTCGACGGGCTTCCGGTCCACGCGGCATTGCCGCTAAGCTTCGCCGTACCGTTCTTGACGGTGCGCGTCAGGCCGAAGCGATCCATCAACGCGCCGACGTTCGAGGTCTCGATGTCGAAGTCGAGATGCGTCTTTTCGGCGTGGTCCGCGTGCCCCCACACGCCCTTCGCGGAGAAGCGGGCCTCGGGCATCGTCAACCCGAGCTTCTCGAGTTTCCATTCGCGCTCGTCGCCTTCGCCGACGTTCTCCGCGACGACCTCGAGCCTGCCGAGCGCGCGCCCGCGCAACTCGAAGCGATCGACGACGAGGTCGATCGCCGGGAAGTCCTTCTGCCGGCTCGCATCGAGGGCGCTTTCGACGTGGGTGCTGCCGGCCTGGGCCTGCGGGATCGTGAGCTGGCTCAGGTGCGCGACCAGGCGACCCGAGGAGACCGGGGCGACACCGGCGCGCGTCGTGACCGTTCCCGTGACGTCGGTGTACGCGATGTGGCCCGCGAGCTGGTCGGAGACGACGTCGCTCTGCCAGCCCGACGCGATGCGTTCCGCCGTGATCGAGACGTGGCTGAAGTCCCGGTTCGCAGCATGCAGCAGCGGCGTCTTCAAGGTCGCGCGGCTCGGCAGCAACTCGTCGTCGCCGCTGGTCGCGGATGGCGGATTGGTGGTCGACCGCGGTGCTGCGGCGATCTGTCGGGCCACGTCGCGCCAGGCATCAAGATCGAGGGTCGGGAGCTGGATCGTCACGATCGATGGCCCTTCGCTGGAAGTCTTCTCGCGACCGATCGAATAGCTGGCACGCGTCGCGGTCAATACGCCCTGCGGATTGCGCTGTCGCGCGATATCGGCGTCAAGCAGGTTTGCTACCGAGATGCGGATGTCGTCGCGATCGTTGCCGGCGGCGGAGTCGCCCGAGCGCGTGATGGCGACGCGCAGCGGCCAGCTTTCGACGGCGGCCTTGTTCAGCGGCGCGGGAAGGGCGATCGCGAGCCCGGCCAGATCCGTACTCACCACGACGTCGGGCTTCGCGATCGTCTCCGGCGCGGCGGCCGCGACCATGCGCGACTCGTTCGCCATGTCCGCGACGCGCTTGTTGCGCACCCGGACCGCCACGTTGTAGCGCGTGCTGCCCGACAGCCATTGCATCCCGCGTTCGACCGTGCTCGCGATCGGCGAGACGACGCCCGCTGCTTCATCCTCGTGGATACGGGTCTTCAGCGCCGCGATGTCGAGCGTGCCGTCGACGCCGAGCTCGATGTAGCCGTCGCTGCCAGTCGTCGCGTCGACCCGCAGCGGTCCACCGAGCGCGGAGCCGGTCAGACCGTCGATGGCCACGCCCCGATCGGTGAAGTCCATGCGTCCGTTGAGTCGTTTCAGCGGCGGGATCAGCGCGTTCAACACGAGATCGTCGTTGACGAACTGCAGGCTGCCCGCGACCTCGGCATCGCGCGGATGACTGAGGGGAAGGTCCAGGGCCAGCGCGAAGAGCGCGTCCCCGCTGCCCTGCGTCGTCGCGGTGAACTGCTTGGTCCAGCGCGCGACCGG
Organism: Betaproteobacteria bacterium; assembly: GCA_025356395.1. Classification (GTDB taxonomy): domain Bacteria; phylum Pseudomonadota; class Gammaproteobacteria; order Burkholderiales; family Burkholderiaceae_D; genus CAHJXF01. The sequence continues at coordinate 10,970 of JANXTA010000084.1, read as the reverse complement.
ACTGCCGTTGATGAAGCGCACGAGGTCCTGCAAGGGGCCACTGCCTTTGCCGACCACCCGCAACACATGGCCGGGATCTGCGAGCGCGGGCAGCTCGGCCCTCACGTCGGTCAGCTGATAGCCGAAGACCCGGGTCGAATGGCCGTAGACCGTCATGCCGGCCTGATCGAACACGATGTCGGCATCGAGATCCTCGAACGCCGGCCAGGCGATCGGCGGCAGCGCGGCGATGGCGGACCCGTTGGTCGTGCTGGTCTTGCCCGGGTCGGGTGCCGGTCCGTACAGGAAAGTCGCGCCCTTGATCTTGATGACCGCATGGAAGATGGCCGGATCGCCGACCTTCGACTTCGGGACATCGAGCAATGGCTTGCCGGCGTTGCCGTCGCGGATCGCGATCAGCGCGTTCGGTACCGAGACCGGGTTGGCGGTCGCGCGTGCACCGGGCATCGTCCGCAGGTTGAGTTGGTCCAGCGGTCCATGCATGCGGAAAGAGGCTTCCGAGACCTGGCCACCGAGCAGCGACTTCACGAGATACGCGCGGGCCTTCTCGCCGATCAGGTTGGGCAGGTAACGGGGTACGCGCGCGACGTCGGCGCGCGACAGCCGGGCATCCAGATCGATCCAGCCGCGACCACCGTCCTCGCCGATGCCGCCGCTGGTCGGTCCGTGCCGGAAGGTCAGGTCGACCGTGCCGGCGAGTTCGGCGTTGTCGAACACGCCGCGGTGGACCGCGACCTCGACGTCGCTGCCCTCGACCCGCACGCCGACCTCGGCTTCGAGATGGGCGAGCCGCAGGACGGGCTCGTCGAACAGGCCCGGTGCCGTGATGGTCGAGTCCTTGCCCGCGACCTGGAGCGTCACGCGCGTGATCGGTCGCGAGCCCGTTTTGGTCTCGGTCGTGCGGGTCGCGCTCAGGGTGCCGGTGAGATTCTCGAAGCCGGGCTGGCCGAATGCGGGATGCGGCTTGCGGGCCGCGCCGTCGATGCCGACGACCTCGCGCGACGAGAGCTGGACCGCCTCTGCGCTTGGAGGCTGCGCCGCGAGCGCGAGCCGCTCGAAGCGCGCATTGATGCCGAAGGTCTTGGGCGTCGCGATCGGCCCCGTCCACGTCAGCTCCATCCCCGCGAGCACGCCGCGCGGGCGCAGCGCCGCGAAATTCTCAGCGATCGCCGGCGGCACCAGCGTGTCGGGGACCAGGCCGAGCGATACGCCGATGTCGATCGCGCCGAGCGACGCGCTGCCGGCCTCGTCGTCGGGAGAGGCACCGACCGTCCGCCTGACCTTGAAGTCGGTCGGCGGCACGAGGTTGCCGTCGCGCGGCTGCAGGGCCATGTGGGTCGCCGCGAACTGCTGCGAGGTTTTCGACTGCGAGGTGCTCACCCGCCCATCGATGGAAGCGAGCGCCGCGTACTGCATCGTCCCCCAGCGCACCGCGACGTCGTCGAGCGCGAGGTCGGCCGTGAGCTCCGCGATGCGATCGAGCGGCGCCAGCGCCGAGCGACCGGTGCGTTCGGCGATGCGATGCGCGAACGAGCCCGCCATGTCGTCGGCCCGCGTGAACTGCATCCAGACACGCGCCCGCCCGCGGCCCGCGTCGAGGGTGTCCGGCAACGGCAGCCACGCCCGCCACGCGACCACGTCGCCGCTGCCGACGTTCGCGTAGATCGTGCCGCGCCAGTCGTCGGGATCGGCGTAGCGGCTCGCGAACAGCGAATGGTCGATCACGGCGCGCAGGTCGACGGGCGCGGCCAGGTTCGGGGGTGGCGTACCGCGCAACGCGACGCGATGGGTCCAGCCGGAGCGGACCAGCGTGAAGTCGACCCGCGACAACACGAGATCGTCGGGGATCGAGGTCCCGGCCGGTTGCATCTCATCGTGCCAGACCAAGCGGGCATTGCGGATGCGGATCTCGTTCTGCGCCAGCAGCCACTCGCCGACCTTGCTGTCCGGCGAGGCTTTCCGGCGGATCGGAAAGCCCGCCACGAAGAGCTGGCCCTCGGGGTCGCGCCGGATCGTGAGGTTGGGGGCGTCGAGCTCGAGCGACGCAAGGCGCACCTGGAAGACGAGCAACGAGTCCCACGACAGCGTGGCGCTCACCGACGGCAGCTCCAGGACGCTGCCGCCGTTCGCATCAACGACCTGCAGCGCGCGCAACTGCAACGACGGCCGCAGCCCGCGCCACGCCGCGCCGATCTCGCCGATGCGCACGGTCTCGCCAAACAGTCGACTCGCCATCTTCTGGATGTCGGTCCGGTAATCGTTGACGTGCGGCAGGACCAGGTAGCGCAGGACGATCAGCAGCGTCGCGAAGAGGATCCACGCGAACACGAGCACAGACGCGAACGCCCTGGCGACGCCCGTCGCGTGGTGCGCGAGCGCGGTCATCGTCCGGGACGGGTCGCCTTCAGACATCGCGCTTCGCGAACGGGCAACGGGTCGCGATGGTTGGCGATCGACGGGATGGAATGGCGGCCTCGGACAATGCGGATGGGATACTACGGTCGAACCGCGGCAGGCGACCGCGAAAGCGGATCCAGGAAGCCGATCACGATGGCTTTCGCCGGGCCAGACATTCTAACTGTTGAGGCTGTGCGACCGAGGGTCCGGCCAGCTCTCCGATGAACGATCCGTTCGCCCCGCAACCTCTGAACACGGCGTCTCGCTGGCGCACGCGTATCGCGCAGGCCCGCCCCGCGTGGATACCGCGCATCGACCGTCTTGCCGAGCAAACCATCGATCGGGCGGCCATCGTCGCGTTGCTCGAACAGGAGCGTGGCGAGCGCTGGCGCGACGACGCGCATCTGCGCTCCGGTCTGCGCCAGGTCCGCTCGCTGGTGCTGGCCGGGCTGATCGATCGCGATCTCGACGGCCGGGCCGATGCGCTCGAGGTCATGGCGGCGACCACGGCGCTCGCCGAGATCGCGATCGGCGAGGCGCTGGCTTTCCAGTCGAAGGCGCTGGCGACGGTCCACGGCGTGCCCTGCTGCGCCGACAGCGGCGACGCGCAGGACCTGCTCGTGGTCGGCATGGGCAAGCTCGGCGGCGGCGAGCTCAACGTCTCGTCCGACATCGATCTGATCTTCGTGTACGCGGAGGACGGCTCGACGCGCGCCGTGGCCGGCGAAACCGTACGCACCATCACCAACGCCGAGTTCTTCACGCGGCTCGGCCGCAAGCTGATCGCGTCGCTCTCCGAAGTCACCGAGGACGGTTTCGTGTTCCGCGTCGACATGCGGCTGCGACCCGACGGCGACTCGGGCCCGCTGGTCACGCATTTCACCATGCTCGAGCATTACCTCGTCGGCAGCGCGCGCGACTGGGAGCGCTTCGCGTGGATCAAGGCGCGCATCGTGTCGCCTCCGGTCTTCGGCAGCGCGCCCGTCGACCAACTGGCCCAGCTGATCACGCCATTCGTCTATCGCCGCTACCTCGACTTCGGCGCGATCGACGCGCTGCGCAAGCTGCACGGCCAGATCCGCGAGGAAGCGGCACGACGCGAGGCCGCGCGTCGCCATCGCTCGACCCGCAGCGGACCAGGCGAGCAGGGCGCGCCGACGACGCGCATCGACGTCAAGCTCGGCCGCGGCGGCATCCGCGAGATCGAGTTCATCGCGCAGCACTTCCAGCTGATCCGCGGTGGTCGCGATCCGTCGCTGCGGCTGCGTCCCACGCTCGCGACGCTGACCGCGCTGGTCCGCGACGGGCTGATCTCGAACGACGTCGGGCAGCAGTTGCGCGACGCGTACCTGTTCCTGCGCAACGTCGAGCACCGCCTGCAGTATCTCGACGATGCGCAGACGCACACGCTGCCGGCACGCGAATCGGTCGACGACTGCGAGCGCGTGGCCGCGATGTGCGAGCGGCTGCTCGATCCCCACGGACGCCCGGGCATCGATGGCGTGATCGACACGCTCGAGCGGCATCGACGCTTCGTGTCGACGCAGTTCGATGCGGTGTTCGGCCTCGAAGCCGAGTCGGGCGACGCGCCGGGCTCGAACGATCCGATGCGCTCCGCCGACCTGTGGAACGCGTTCTCCGAGGCCAGTCCGCTGCATGCGCGCGACGAGGCCGCGGCTGCGGCGGTTCGCGAACGACTCGTGGCGATGGGCTTCGAGCCGCCAGACGATGCCTTCACACGGCTCGTCGGACTGGCCCGCAGTGCGCGCCTGCGCGCGATCCCGACCGCCGCGCGCGCGCGCCTCGACGCGCTGGTACCGCGCCTGATCGACGCCTCGGCCGCGCAGGCAAATCCGACGGCGACGCTGGCGCGCTGGTTCGACCTGATCGAGGCCATAGCCGGACGCAGCGCCTATCTCGCGCTGCTCGCCGAGTTCCCCGACGCGGCACGGGCTGTCACGCGCCTGCTCGCCGCGAGTCCCTGGGCCGCGCAGTACCTGACCCGTCATCCGCTGCTGCTCGACGACCTGATCGATGCGCCCGAGAACGACCGGGAGCCGCGCGATGCCGCGACGTGGGCGCTTCACTGGATCGCCGTGAAGCAGGCGCTCGAAGTCCAGCTCGCCGGGGTCGCGAGCGACGCCGAGCGGCAGATGGACGTGCTGCGCGAGATACATCACGGCGAGACCTTCCGCTTGCTGATCGAGGACCTCGAAGGACATCTGACGATCGAGATGCTGTCGGACCAGTTGTCGGCGCTCGCGGACCTGATCCTCGATGCCACGGTGTCGGCGTGCTGGACCCAGTTCGTCGCGAGCCGCCCCGACGACACGACGCTGCCGGTACGGCCCGCCTTCGCGTTGATCGCCTACGGCAAGCTGGGCGGCAAGGAACTCGGCTACGTGTCCGACCTGGACCTCGTGTTCCTGTTCGATCGGAGCGGCGACGCCGACCCGACGCGCGCGGCGCAGCGCTACGCACGCTTCGCGCAACGCCTCAACCTCTGGCTGACCGCGCGCACCACCGCCGGTGCGCTGTTCGAGATCGACCTGCGGCTGCGTCCCGACGGGGCGGCGGGGCTGGTCGTCTCCAGCTTCGAGGCGTGGTCGAAGTACGAGCGGCGCGAGCACGACGTGGGCGCCTGGACCTGGGAACATCAGGCGCTGACCCGTGCCCGCTTCAGCGCCGGCGACCGTTCACTCGGCGAGGCCTTCGAGCGTGAGCGTATCGCGATCCTCAGCACGAGAAATCCCGACGAACAGGGCCGCGCCGTGTTGCGCGAAGAGATCGTGGCGATGCGTGAACGCATGCACGACGGCCATCCGAATCGCAGCGCTCTGTTCGACCTCAAGCACGACGAGGGCGGCATGGTCGACATCGAGTTCGCGGTGCAGTACCTCGTGCTGGCGCACGGCGCGCTGCATCGCACATTGCTCGACAACGTCGGCAACATCGCCCTGCTGTCGCGTGCCGCGGACGTCGGCCTGATCGACGACGACTGTTCACGCGCGGCGGCCGATGCCTACCGTTTGTATCGCGCACGCCAGCACGCTTCGCGACTCGCGGACCCCATGGCGCGTGCCGCACGCGTCGAGCCGGCCGACTACGGCCGCGAGCGCGCGTCGGTGCGACAGCTGTGGCGGCGCCTATTCGGCGAACGCGGCTGAGCGGATCGCGCTCACACAGTCTTACAGCGCGTTACACGATCGCCGTGCACGATGCGCGCCATGCTTTCGTTGATGACGGACGCGGTCCTCACCCGGTCCCGCATCAACCACACGGAGAACACCATGAATGCTCGCTTCATCCAGCTCGGCCTCGCCGCCACCCTCGCCGCCACGTTCGCACTGCCGGTGTTCGCGCAGACCGCCGGCAGCACCCAGTCCGACACGGCGCGCGACGTCGCGCAGCAGCAGCGCATCGAGAGCGGCCTCAAGTCCGGTCAGCTGTCGACCCGCGAAGCCGGCAAGCTCGTGAAGGGCGAGGCGCACGTCGAGAAGATGGAAGCCAATGCAGGGCGCAACGGATCGGTCTCTGCGGCAGAACAGTCGCGCATCACCGCGGCCCAGAACCGCGAGAGCGGTGCGATCTACAACCAGAAGCACGATGCCCAGGTCGGCAATCCCGCGTCCGCGTCGTCGCAGCGCATGCAGGCCGATGTCCAGCGCAACGTCAACCAGCAGACGCGGATCGAGAACGGCGAGAAGTCCGGGCAGTTGTCCACGCGCGAGTCGGCTTCGCTCGAACGCGGTCAGGCGCGGACCGATCGCGCGACGGCTCGTGCCGCGGCCAACGGACGTGTCGGCGTGAATGAACAGGCAAGGCTGCAGGCGCGCGAGGATCGGCAGAGCGTGCGCATCGCCCACAAGAAACACAACGGCGTCACGGGCTGAAGATCATGTGGTTGTGACGTCTTCAAGAGCCACGGCGAAGCGGTGTGAAGGATCGTGATCGATCATCCGCTTCGCCGGTATCCAGGTCTTCGTGGCCGCAGTAAGGTTGGGATCTGTTCTCGTCGACCGACCGGTCGGCAACCCTTTCGATGAGCGAGCACTTGCCATGATTCCAGAGTCCGCAGCAACGCAGGTGGCTCGCGTCGTCCGTCGTGCGCGCTCTTCCGTGGTCACGGCGCTCGCGCTGTCGATCGCGATCGGCTTCCCGCTGATGGCCGCGCAATCCATCGCCAGCGACCAGCAGGCCGCGTCGGCGCGCGACAACAGCGAAGCGATGGTGGCCCACGTCCTCAATCGCGTGGCGTTCGGACCGCGACCCGGCGACGTCGAGCGCGTGCGTCGCATCGGCGTCGACGCGTACATCGACGAGCAGCTCCATCCCGAGCGCATCGCGATCGCCGATTCGATCCAGCAGCGGCTGAGCACCCTCGATGCACAGAGCCTGCCGGCCGGCACGCTGATCGACGGTTATCGCACCGCGCAGCGCGACAACCGCGAGGCGCAGCGCCTGGAGGCGTTGAAGGCCGGCGCCACCGCGGGCGACAAGCCGATCGTCGACGGACTGAGCGAGCAGAAGCCCGACGTGCTCGCCAACCGTCGCCAGGAGTACAGGCGTCTCGGCCAGCAGGCCTACGAGGCGCGGCTGGTGCAGGCGATCGACAGCCCGCGTCAGCTGCAGGAAGTGATGACCGACTTTTGGTACAACCACTTCAACGTGTTCGTCGGCAAGGACCTCGATCGCGCGCTGGTCTCCAACTACGAACGCGATGCCATCCGGCCGTATGCGCTCGGTCACTTCCGCGACCTGCTCGGCGCGACGGCCAAGCATCCGGCGATGCTGTTCTATCTCGACAACTGGCTGTCGACTGGCGCCGAAGCGGACGTCAATCGCAACGCCAAGCAGAAGGCCGGCCTCAACGAGAACTACGCGCGCGAACTGATGGAGCTGCACACGCTCGGCGTCGAGAACGAAGGCAAGACCGGCGGCTACACGCAGAAGGATGTGACCGAGCTGGCCCGCATGCTGACCGGCTGGACTTTCGACGGTCGCGCGACCGGTCGCGGCGGTCCGCTCGAAGGCGTCGAGAGCCAGTCGCTGTTCATCTTCGCGCCGAAGCGTCACGACAACGGCACCAAGACCTGGCTCGGCCATCGCGTCACGGCCAACGGCCAGCAGGAGGGCGAGTTCGCGCTCGACGTGCTGGCCACGCACCCGGGCACCGCGCGTCACATCAGCTTCGAGCTGGCGCAGTACTTCGTCGCCGACCAGCCGCCGCAGGCCCTGGTCGACCGCCTCACCGCGCGCTATCTCGCGACCGAAGGCGACATCCGCGAGGTACTGCGGACGCTGTTCTACAGCCCCGAGTTCCGCGATCCGACGGCGATGACGGCAAAGTTCAAGACGCCTTACCAGTACGTCGTCTCCGCAACCCGCGCGAGCGGCGTCGAGGTCGTCAACGTGCAGCCGCTGGTCGGCACGCTCGCCCAGCTCGGCATGCCGCTCTACGGCTGCCTGACGCCCGACGGCTACAAGAACACCGAAGAGGCCTGGCTCAACCCGGAAGGCATGACCCGTCGCATCAACTTCGTGACGGCTCTCGCCAGCGGGCGCCTCGCGATCGATCGGCCTGCGCCGGTGCAGCCTGCGCCGGCAGCCGTCACGGCATCGGTGGCGCTGCCTCCCGTCGCCCAGCCCGCGATGCGTCTCGCGGCGTTGCAGGCCGTCCCTCTGCTCGAAACGCTCGGACCCACCATCGGCGACAAGACCCGCGGCGTTATCCTTGGGACCGAGCCGCAGCTCGCTGCGGCGCTGGTCCTCGGCAGTCCCGATTTCATGCGTCGCTGAACCGGAGGTACCCACCATGCAACGTCGCCACTTCGTCCAGATGCTCGCGGCCGGCGCCATGGCCGGCCAGATCCCCGTCGGCCGTTCCGCGTGGGCCGCCACCTCGCCCGACAACGCGCCGCCATCGAAGAAGAAGATGGTGGTCGTGTTCCTGCGCGGCGCCGTCGACGGACTGTCCGTCGTCGCGCCCTACGCCGAACCCGACTACGCGCGCTTCCGGCCGACGATCGGCCTGCCTGCGCCAGGCAAGACCGACGGACTGCTCGACCTCGACGGGCACTTCGGCCTGCATCCCGCACTTGGCGCGCTGATGCCGCTGTGGTCAGGTGGCAAGCTCGCCTTCGTCCACGCATCGGGATCGCCCGATCCGACGCGCTCGCACTTCGACGCGCAGGACTACATGGAGTCCGGCACGCCCGGCATGAAGCGCACGTCGGACGGCTGGATGAACCGGTTGCTCGGCGAACTGCCCGGACGTCCCTCGCCCACGCGCGGGCTGTCGGTCGGCGCCGTGCTGCCGCGCATCTATGCCGGCCTGGTGCCGGTGGCGTCGATGGCCGAGGGTCAGGCGGCGACGCGGCCGACCATCCTCGACCAGCCGCGGGTCGCCGATGCCTTCGCGAAGCTCTACGACGGCAACGATGCGACCTCGCGGACCTATCGTGAATCGATCAGCGCGCGCCGCGAGGTGCTGGCGTCGCTCGATCCGAGCGCGCTGGAGAAGGAACAGATGGCGGCCAACAACGGCGCGCCGCTGCCCAACGGTTTCCCCGACGACGCGGCACGCCTCGCGCGGCTGATGCGCAACGATTCCAACGTGCAGCTCGCGTTCGTCGCCCTCGGTGGCTGGGACACGCACGCCGGCCAGGGCACGGCGCGTGGCCAGCTCGCCAATCGTCTGCGTCCGCTCGGCGACGGGCTCGCGGTGCTGGCCGATCGCCTCGGCCCGATGCTCGACGACACGGTCGTCATCGTGATGTCCGAGTTCGGCCGCACCGCGCGCGAGAACGGCAACCGCGGCACCGACCACGGTCATGGCAATGCGATGTGGGTGATGGGCGGTCCGGTCGCGGGCGGCAAGATCCACGGTCGCTGGCCCGGCATCGACGAGGCCAGCCTGAACGAGAACCGGGACCTCGCGATCACGACCGACTTCCGCAGCGTCGTCGCGGATGTCGCCGAGCGCCACCTCGCGCTGCCGGACGCGCAGCTCGACGCGCTCTTTCCGAATCGTCCTGCGCACGGCGAGGCGCCGCGGATCTTGCGGGTCTGATCGGGCGGTCGCGGGGCGAGGCGTCAACGAGGTTGGTAAGCGGTGCGGCGGGCGTGACCGAAGACATCGCGTCCAGATGACTTCCGGTTGGAAGGTGCGGTGAGAAACCATCGCAAAACTTGCTCTCTCGTCGTGCCGCCTCATCCACCACGCATCGCCCATCGATGGACAGCCCTGCTAGCCCCGATCTCAAGGAGTTGCTGGACGCCGCGCGTGGCGGTGACGAGCAGGCCCTCAACCGCTTGTTCCACGGGTTTTACGAGGATCTGCGTCGCCTCGGCCCGGTTTCGCGACGGCTGTTCGGCAACGCTGCTTGACACGACCTCGCTGGTCCACGAGTCGTACACGCGCTTCGCGGGCCCCTCCCGCCAGGACGTGAAGGACCGCTCCCAATTTCCTGACCTGTGCCTCGAAGTTGATGCGGTCGGTGATCGTGGATGCGGCCCGCGCGCGCGGCCGAGCGTCGCGGAGGTGGCGCGATCCATAACGCGCTGACGACCGGGCTGATCGATGGGCTGGCCAACGGATCGCCGCGCGAAGATCCCGATGTGCTGCGCGTCCACGAGGCGCTCGAGGAGCTCGCCCAGATCGAGCCGCGTCTCGCGCAGGTGGTCGAGATGCGCTACTTCGGCGGGCTCGAGCATGCGGAGATCGCAGCCGCGCTCGAGATCGGCCTGCGGACTGTCGAGCGCGACTGGGGACGTGCGCGGTCCTTCCTCTACACGATGCTGCAGGCCGACCCTGGCCGCTGATGGAAGCGTCGGTCATGGCAGGTTCGCGGACGCGAATGCGTATTCCCTGTCATGACGTCGGTGCTCGACGCGGGCAGCGACGGCCACCAGCCGTGGCTCGCGATGGAGTTCGTCGACGGCGTTCCGCTGGCTCGCCATTGCAATGCGCAGCGCCTCGACCTGCCGGCCCGGGTGCGCCTGTTCGTCCAGGTGCTGCGCGCGGTCCAGCATGCGCGCGCGCACGGCGTCATCCATCGCAACCTCAAGCCGGGCAACGTTCTGGTCGACGGTCGGCACGGCGTCCGATATCTGCTCGCTCGGCGTGATGCTCCATGAGCAGATGCTCGGGCAACGTCCGGCGTCGTCGCGGTTCGGTCAGGTACCGCGCCGTTCCAGTCGGGTCGCGTGCGACGAGGCGGCTGGGTTGCCGGGCGTCGAGCCGCAGAAACTTGCGAAGCTCCTGACCGGCGATCTCGACAAGATCGTCGTGAAGGCGCTGCAGCCCGAACCGTCGGATCGTTACGCCACCGTCGACGCGTTCGCGGCAGACATCGAACGCCACCGGCAGTTGCGACCGATCCTGGCCCGGCCCGACAGCACCTGGTACCGGGCGAGCCGGTTCGCGGCACGGCATCGGCTCGGCGTCGCCCGCGCGGAAGGCGCGCGCGCCGCAGCCACGAAGCGCTTCCTCGTCGGCCTGTTCGACAACAGCGCGGCAGGGAGCCGCCGGCACGCCGGCCTATGAGGTGACCGGTCGGCAGCTGCTCGAG
>JANXTA010000064.1 GCA_025356395.1 Betaproteobacteria bacterium | reverse complement strand
TCGCTACGTCGCCCTTTACAACCACCAGCTTCCGCAATCCGCGCTGAAAAGTCAGACCCCCATCCAGGCGATGAAGCTCTGGCATCAATCCAATCCTGAACTGTTCAACAGGACTCCCTATGATCGCCCGGGATATGACAGTTAGGCATGTGCCTTACTGTATGCAAGCTTTACAGTCAGACACGTGCCTAAGTGTCGGAACGACGTCGCCGTTGACAGCGCAGGGCCGCGACCTTAGCTTGCGAGGCCCTTCACTGACATGGCCAGGCCCTTGACTCGGATCGGGACCGACCTCGGCGGCACCAAGATCGAAGCGGTCGCACTCGACGCCGCCGGTCGGACGCTGCTGCGCGAACGCATCGCCACGCCCCACGACTACCAGGCATCGCTGGCCGCACTGCAGGAACTGGTCGCGCGCTGCGAGCGCCGACTCGGCGACGAGGCCACGGTCGGCATCTCGATGCCGGGTGCCGTCTCGCTCGCCACCGGCCTGATCAAAAACGCCAACTCGACCTGGCTCAACGGACGACCGTTCGTCGTCGACCTGTCGGCACGGCTCGAGCGGCCCGTACGGGTCGCGAACGATGCCAACTGCTTCGCGCTGTCGGAGGCGATCGATGGCGCCGCAGCGGGAAAGTCCGTCGTCTTCGGCGTGATCCTCGGCACGGGCGTGGGCGGCGGCATCGTCATCGACGGCAAGTGCTTCACCGGCCGCAATGCGATCGCCGGCGAATGGGGACACAACGGGTTGCCGCGCATCGATGCGGAAGACCTGCCGCAGCCGTCTTGCTATTGCGGTCGCAGCGGCTGCATCGAGACCTGGCTGTCGGGACCGGCGATGCTGGCCGACCACCACAGGCACGGTGGTAACGCAGTCGATGCCGCCGACATCGCCAAGCGCGCGGCAGCCGGCGATCGCTCGGCGAACGCCACCCTGCAGCGTTACGCGCGGCGACTCGCGAAGGCGCTGGCGTCGGTCGTGAACCTGCTCGATCCCGATGTGATCGTGCTCGGCGGCGGCGTGTCGAACATCGACGCGCTGTACGCCTCGGTGCCGGCATTGATGTCCGCGCATGTCTTCTCGGACACCGTCACCACGCCGATCGTGAAGAACTGTCACGGCGATTCGTCGGGCGTACGCGGTGCGGCGTGGCTGTGGCCGCAGGAGCCGTTGACGAGTCGTTAGCGATTCCGCCGCGCGCATGCGGATATTCTTTTCTCCCTCCACGTCCCAGTGAGGCAGCGCATGCGACCTTCATCTCCGATTCCCGCCGTCTGCCTGCTCGCGATGACGGTCGCCGCCGGTCCCGTCCAAGCGCAATCGACCACCGACCTCGGCCCCGAGATCGGCCAGCGCGCGAACACGATGTACCCGCAGCTGAAGACGCTCTACGAAGACATCCACAGCCATCCGGAACTCGGCTTCGAGGAGACCCGCACGGCGGCGCTGCTGGCGACGGACATGCGGGCGATCGGCTTCACGGTCACCGAGAAGGTGGGCAAGACCGGCGTCGTCGCGATCTATCGCAACGGTCCCGGCCCGACCGTGATGGTGCGCACAGAGCTCGACGCATTGCCGATGGAAGAGAAGACCGGTTTGTCGTACACGAGCCGCGCCAAGGGCACGTCGTACGGGCGCGAGACCTTCGTCGCGCACAGCTGCGGCCACGACATCCACATGACCAGCTGGATCGGCACCGCACGAACGCTGGTGGCGATGAAGGACCGCTGGCGCGGCACGCTGATGTTCGTCGCGCAGCCGGCCGAGGAGCTGGTATCCGGCGCGAAGGGCATGGTCGCCGACGGCCTGTTCACGCGCTTCCCGAAGCCCGACTACGCTTTCGCGCTGCACACCTCGCCCGCGGCCTACGGGACGATCCAGTTCAACGCGGGCCCCATGACGTCCAACTCGGACGGCCTCGAGATCACGTTCAAGGGCCGCGGCGGCCACGGCTCGGCCCCCGACAAGACCATCGATCCGATCGCGATCGCCGCGCACTTCATCAACGACGTGCAGACCGCGGTCAGCCGTGAGAAGGATCCTTTCGAGTTCGGCGTCGTGACGGTCGGCGCGTTCCAGGCCGGCACCGTCGGCAACATCATTCCCGACAGCGCGGTGCTGCGCGGCACGATCCGTTCGTACACGCCGGCCGTGCGCGCGAAGCTGCTCGACGGCGTACGGCGCACCGCGAATGCGGCCGCGGCGATGGCTGTTGCGCCGGCGCCTGACGTCGCACTCGAGGAAGGCGGCCTCGCGGTGATCAACAACGCCGACCTCGTCAATCGCACCGAGGCGATCCTGATCAGGGGCTTCGGCGCCGACAAGGTCCAGCGCGTGCCACCGATCACGGCGAGCGAGGATTTTTCGGCCTTCGTCGACGAGGGCATCCCGTCGATGTTCTTCTTCATCGGCATCTACGACCCGAAGACCATCGCCGACTCGAAGCAGCCCGGCGGCAAACCCCTGCCGTTCAATCATTCGCCGTTCTTCGCGCCGGTGCCGGAGCCGTCGATCGAGACCGGCGTGAAGGCGATGTCGCTGGCGGTTCTGGGGGCGCTCGCCATGAAGTAAACCGGCGAACCCCTTGCCTCGGATGCCGGCGACCTTTCGTGTATTCTCGCCGGCCCTTCACCACACATTCGCAAGAATGTCAGACCCGCAGCCTCCATCGCGCCACAGAGAGACTCATCCCACTCTGCTGGCGCGCATCTCCGCACTCCTCACGCGCGAACCCGAGGATCGCGAACAGCTACTGGCCATGCTGCACAACGCGCACGAGCGCGAGCTGCTCGATGCCGACGCGCTGTCGATGATCGAAGGGGTGATGCAGGTCTCCGAACTGTCGGCGCGCGACATCATGGTGCCGCGCTCGCAGATCGACATGATCGACATCCGCGAGAAGCCCGAGGACCTGATCCCATTCGTGATCGCGACGGCGCACTCGCGCTTCCCGGTGATCGAGGAAGATCGCGACCACGTCATCGGCATCCTGCTGGCCAAGGATCTGCTGCGTTACAGCGGCGACCAGAGCGCCGGCGAGTCCGTCGACATCCGCAAGATGCTGCGTCCGCCGATCTTCATCCCCGAGTCGAAGCGTCTTAACGTGCTGCTGCGCGACTTCCGCGCCAACCGCAACCATGTCGCGATCGTTGTCGACGAATACGGTGGCGTCGCCGGGTTGATCACCATCGAGGACGTGCTCGAGCAGATCGTCGGCGACATCGAGGACGAATACGACTTCGAGGAAGACGACGACAACATCGTCGGCATCGAGCCGGGTGCCACCGGACCGCGCTGGCGCGTTCGCGCGCTTACCGAAATCGAACAGTTCAACGAATACTTCGAAACCGACTTCACCAACGACCAGGCCGAGACCATCGGCGGCGTCGTGACCGATCATCTCGGCCGCGTTCCTCGCCGCGGCGAGGAAGCGATCATCGGCAACGTGCGTTTCACGGTGCTGCGCGCCGATGCACGTCGCGTCGACGTGCTGCGGGTGGAGAAGCTGCACACCGACGAAGAGAACGACGAGGCTGGCTGACGTCGTTCGTACCATCGGCCCGCGGTCGCCGTCGCGCGGGCTAGTCCCGTTTCCTGAAGAAATCGCATGCTGGTCATTGCCTTGCCCACCCGCTTCCCGCTCCGCCTGCTGATCGCCGTCGCGCTCGGGGCGCTGCATGCGGCCGCGTTCATCGACGACGCGACCTGGCCGATCCAGATCGCGGCGCTGGCGGGCCTCGTCGCGCTGGCCGCACGCGCCGCCCGTGAGGCCGAGGGATCGCGCGGCGCGCGGCTGGCCGCGTCGGGCGGCGCGCGCATCGGATTCGCCTTCGGACTCGGCTGGTTCCTCACCGGCGTCTCCTGGATCTACATCAGCCTGCACACCTACGGCGAGATGAACCCGGTCATCGCCGGCGCCGCCGTGTTGCTGTTCTCGGGTTACCTCTCGATTTATCCGGCGCTCGCGTGCGCGGGCTTCACTTGGTTCCGCCACGCGCGCTACTCCGACTCGCAGTCGGCGCGCGCGGCCTCGGTGCTGGTCTTCGCCGCCCTGTGGGCGCTGTCGGAGATCGGACGCGGCTACGTCTTCACAGGCTTCCCCTGGCTCGCGGCCGGCTACGCGCACATGGCCAGCCCGCTGGCCGGCTACGCACCGCTGATCGGCGTTTACGGCCTGTCGATGGTTTCGGCCAGCATCGCAGCGGCGCTCGCGCTCACGGCCGGCGGCGTCGAGCGGCGGCGCGGCGGACGCGCAGGACGATCGCGCTGGGCCTTCATGCTGGCGATGGTCTTCGGCCTGCCGATCGCGGGCAGCCTGCTGACCCGGATCAACTGGACCGAGCCATCGGGCGCGCCGATCAGCGTGCGGCTCCTGCAAGGCAATGTCGCGCTCGACATCAAGTTCGACGAATCGCGCTTCGACAGCACCGCGGACGACTACATGAAGGCGATCGAGGCCAAGCGTGCCGACCTGATCGTGCTGCCCGAGACTGCGTTCCCGCGCTGGCTGGATGATCTGCCCGAGGCGCTCGGCCAACGACTGGCAGGCGACGCCCGCAAGCTCAATGCAGCCATCGCGTTCGGCATCCCGATCCGCGAGGAAGGCGAGCGCTTCTTCAACAGCGTCGTCGCCATCGGCCCGTCCGGCGACAAGCCCGGCGGCGACGAACTCGCCGCGGTCCGCGCCCAGCGCTACGACAAGTCGCACCTCGTACCCTTCGGCGAGTTCATCCCGCTCGGCTTCCACTGGTTTGTGCGACTGATGAAGATGCCGCTCGGCGACTTCACGCGCGGTGCGACCGACCAGAAACCGATGACGCTGGCCGGCAACACCGTGGCCTTTAACGTCTGCTACGAGGACCTGTTCGGCGAAGAGATCATCCGGCAGGCGGGCGACGCGAACATCCTGGTCAACGTCAGCAACATCGCGTGGTTCGCGGACTCGATGGCCTTGCCGCAGCACCTCGACATCAGCCGCATGCGATCGATCGAGACCGGGCGCCCGATGCTGCGTTCGACCAACACCGGCATGACGGCGTCGATCGATCCGCATGGCCGCGTGCTCGCGAAGCTGCCGGCGCAGACCGTCGGTTCGCTCGACGTGGAGGTGCAGGGCATGAAGGGACTGACCCCCTTCATCCGCTTCGGCAATACGACCGTCCTGCTGCTGATCGCCGCTGCGTTGGTCGCATCGTTCGCGATGACGCGCGGCCTGCGCCTGCGTCGCGATCGGGGCGGTGTCAACGTCATCGACCTGCGCTGAAGCGGTCGACCTGTGTCCTGCCGCTAAAATGCGAGACGTCGTCGGACGATTCCGATCGGCGACGCCACGCCCCACACCATGAAGACCTTCCAGCAGATCATTCTCGCGTTGCAGTCCTACTGGGCCGAGCAGGGTTGCGCGTTGCTGCAGCCGCTCGACATGGAGGTCGGCGCCGGTACCTCGCATCCCGCGACCTTCCTGCGCGCACTCGGACCCGAGCCGTGGAGCGCGGCTTATGTGCAGCCGTCGCGGCGACCGAAGGACGGCCGCTACGGCGACAATCCCAATCGGCTGCAGCATTACTACCAATACCAAGTGGTGCTCAAGCCCTCGCCGCCCGACATCTTCGACCTCTATCTCGGCTCGCTCGAGGCGCTCGGCTTCGACCTGCAGCAGAACGACGTGCGCTTCGTGGAAGACGACTGGGAGAACCCGACGCTGGGTGCGTGGGGACTCGGCTGGGAAGTGTGGATGAACGGCATGGAGATCACGCAGTTCACGTACTTCCAGCAGGTCGGCGGGCTCGACTGCAAGCCGATCACGGGCGAGATCACCTATGGGCTGGAGCGCCTCGCGATGTACCTGCAGGGCAAGGACAACGTCTACGACCTGGTGTGGACCGAGCGCGCCGAACGCGGGGTCAGGACGGTCCTCACCTACGGCGATGTGTATCACCAGAACGAGGTCGAGCAGTCGACCTACAACTTCGAACACAGCGATGTCGCGATGCTGCTCGCGCACTTCGCGGACTATGAAAAACAGGCCGGCGTGCTGATGGAAGCCGAACTTGCGCTGCCTGCCTACGAGATGGTCCTCAAGGCCGCGCACGCGTTCAACCTGCTCGACGCGCGCGGTGCGATCTCGGTCACCGAACGTGCCGCGTACATGGGGCGCATCCGCAAGCTGTCGCGTGCGGTCGCCGAGGCCTACCACGCATCGCGCGAACGCCTCGGCTTCCCGATGGCGCAGCAACTGCAGGCGGCCGCATGAGTGTGAGCGCGACGCTGTTGGTCGAACTGCTCGTCGAAGAGCTGCCACCCAAGGCGCTAAAGGCACTCGGCGAGGCGTTCGCGGATCGCATCGTGCGCGGCCTCATCGAGGCGCAACTGGTCGCAGCCGATGCCGAGGTGACCCTGTACGCGACACCGCGTCGGCTCGGCGTATCGATCGCCAGCGTGCTCGACCGTGCGCCAGACCGCATCGAGGCCAAGAAACTGATGCCGGCGAAGGTCGCCTACGACGCGAGTGGCGTGCCGACCGCGGCGCTGACCAAGCGCATCGAGAAGGAAGGCGTCGCGCTGACAGCCCTGTCGACGAAAAGCGAAGGCGGCGCCGACCAGGTCTGGCTCGAGCAATCGCGTTCAGGCGTGGCGTTGGCAGCGGGCGTGCAGGCCGCTCTGGACGACGCGCTCGCCAAGCTGCCGATCCCGAAACGCATGAGCTATCAGCGTTACGCAGACGGCGTCGAGACCACGTTCCAGTTCGTGCGTCCCGCGCATGGGCTGCTCGCCATACACGGCACCGACCTGCTCGACGTGCGCGTGCTGGGCATCGCCGCGGGCCGCATCACCGCAGGCCATCGCTTCATCGGGATGCGACACGTCACGCTGGCTTCGGCCGACGACTACGCGAAGACGCTGCGCGACGACGGCAAGGTCGTCGCGGGCTTCATCGAACGCCGTGAGTTCATCCGCGCACAACTCGACAAGGCCGCCGGCAGCGATCGCGTCGTGATGCCCGACACGCTGCTCGACGAGGTGACCGCGCTGGTCGAATGGCCCGCGGTCTATGCCGGTACTTTCGACGAACGCTTCCTCGACGTGCCACAAGAGTGCCTGATCCTGACGATGCAGCAGAACCAGAAGTACTTCGCGCTGACCGACACCTCGGGCCGCATCGTCAATCGCTTCCTGCTCGTGTCGAACATCGAGACCGACGAGCCCGCGCTGATCGTCGGCGGCAACGAGCGCGTGCTGCGTGCGCGACTGGCCGACGCCAAGTTCTTCTTCGACCAGGACCGCAAGCGTACGCTCGAGTCGCGCATCGACGGGCTGAAGACCGTCGTCTATCACAACAAGCTCGGCTCGCAGTACAACCGCATGCTGCGCGTCGAGGCGCTGGCCGGTCGCATCGCGCAGATGCTGGGTGCCGACGTCGTGAATGCCCAGCGCGCGGCGCACCTCGCGAAGGCCGACCTCGTGACCGACATGGTCGGCGAGTTCCCGGAGCTGCAGGGCCTGATGGGTCGCTACTACGCGCTGCACGATGGCGAAAGGCCCGACGTGGCGGTGGCGATCGAGGAGCAGTACCGGCCGCGCTTTGCGGGCGACGCACTGCCTTCGACCTCCACCGGCACCTGTCTCGCGCTCGCGGACAAGCTGGAGACGCTGGTCGGCCTGTTCGGCATCGGCGCCGTCCCCACCGGCGACAAGGACCCATTCGCGCTTCGTCGTCATGCGCTGGGCATCGTGCGTATCCTGATCGAGAAGCAGCTGCGCATCGACCTTGCGACGCTGGTCGGCGCGGCGCTCGACACGACGCCATCGAAGGAGTTGGCCCGCGACGATGTGCTGGCCTCCATCGTCGACTTCATGCGCGTGCGCCTGGCCGGCTACTGCCGTGAGCTCGGCTACACCACCAATGAAGTCGAAGCCGTGGTGCACTCCGAAGGATCGATCGCCGATCTGCCCAAACGCCTCGAAGCCGTGCGGGCGTTCGCGACGCTGCCGGAGTCCGCGAGCCTCGCGTCGGCCGACAAGCGCGTGCGCAACATACTCAGCAAGTCGGATCACGCGCAGGGCCATGCCCTCGACTCGAAGCTGCTGACGGAGGATGCAGAGATCGCGCTGTACGCGGCTCTGGGCGACGTGGGACCGCGGTCCGAGAAGGCCTTCGGCGACGGCGACTTCACGTCGGCGCTGCTCGCGCTGGCATCCTTGAAGGAACCCGTTGATCGTTTCTTCAACGAGGTGATGGTCAACACCGACGACCCCGCGATTCGCGCGAACCGCCTCAGGTTGCTGTCCGCGCTGCACCATCCGATGAACCGCATCGCCGACCTGTCGAAGCTCGCGACCTGACCATGAAGCTCGTCATCCTCGACCGCGACGGCGTCATCAATCACGACAGCGATCACTACATCAAGTCGCCCGAAGAGTGGACGCCGCTGCCCGGCAGCCTCAACGCGATCGCGTTGCTCAACCAGAACGGCTGGCGCGTCGCCGTGGCGACCAACCAGTCCGGCATCAGTCGCGGCCTGTTCGACGTCCACGCGCTGAACGCGATGCACGACAAGATGCACAAGGCCCTCGCAGCGGTGGGCGGTCGCGTCGACGCGGTGTTCTTCTGTCCGCATCTGCCGGAAGACGGCTGCGACTGTCGCAAGCCCAAGCCCGGCCTGCTGATGCGCATCGCCGAGCGCTTCGGCGTGCCGCTGGCCGACTCGCCGATGGTGGGCGACTCGCATCGCGACCTCGAAGCGGGGGCGGCGGCCGGCTGCCCTCCGATCCTGGTCAAGACCGGCAAGGGCGCGGCGACTCTGGCGCGCGGCGATATCCCGCAGGGCACGCTGATCTTCGACGATCTCGCCGCGGCGGCTCAGCACCTCGTCGCCCTGCCACCCAAGAAGAAGTTCGGCTGATCCCGTCCCCTCCCCTTTCGCGACTCCATGCTGGCACTGCGTTCGCTGCTGTTCCTGGTCTTCAACATCCTCACGGTGATCCCGTTCGCGATCCTGAGCGTGCTGATCCTGCCGTTTCCGCTGCACGTCCGCTATTACCTGATCATCAAGTGGACCGCGGTCGTGGTCTGGGGCGCGCGCTTCTTCTGCGGCATCCGCTGGGAGGTCGTGGGCGCGGAGAATCTGCCCGATGGTCCCTGCGTGTTGCTGTCCAAGCATCAGTCGGCGTGGGAGACGATGTGGATCCCGAGCCACATGCCGCGCGAGGTCTGCTTCGTCTACAAGCGCGAACTGCACTGGGTGCCGTTCTTCGGCTGGGGCATCGCGTCCCTGAAGATGATCCACATCGATCGTAACCAGGGCCGTGGCGCCTTCGAGTCGGTGGTGTCGCAAGGCTCGCAACGGCTCGCCGAAGGTCGCTGGATCATCATGTTTCCGGAAGGCACCCGCGTGCCGATCGGCGAGCATCGCCCTTACAAGCAGGGCGGCACGCGACTTGCGACACGACTCAAGGTGCCGGTCGTGCCGATCGCACACAACGCCGGCCACTGCTGGCCGCGCAACAGCTTCATCAAGACGCCCGGCCTCGTCACGGTCTCGATCGGCCCGCCCATTTCGTCCACCGGCAAGTCGTCGGATGCGTTGATGGCCGAGGTCGAGGAATGGATCGAGACCGAAGTGACGCGCCTCGATCCGACGATCCATTGCCATGACGCCGCCCAGGTCCCGGCCTGACCGCATCGGTCGCCTGTTGTCCGGTCTGGTCCGGCAACTCGACCTGCCTCTCTTCGGCATCGGCTCGCCGGTCGCGAGCGTCGGTACCGACGCACGTGGACGGCCCACCTCGACCCGAACGCCGCCGCGTTCACCCGATGCATCGCCGTCGCCCGGCGGCCCGAAGTTGCGCAGCGTCCAGCTCGGCGAGCGCTCGCTCGAGTACGCGCTGCGTCGGGCACGGCGGAAGACCATCGGCTTTTCGATCAGCATCAGCGGCCTGACCGTCGCCGCGCCGCGCTGGGTCGGCGTCGGACAGATCGAGGAAGCAATCCGCGAACGCGAAGCCTGGGTCTTCGCGAAGCTGGCCGACATCCGCCGCCATCATGCCGCGATCCCGCAGGTGCGCTGGGAAGACGGCGGTACGCTGCCATATCGCGGCGAGCCGATCACGCTGAGGATCGCGACGCGGGCGATGCGTGGCTCAGGCGCGTCGCTGGACGCCGCGACACGTACGCTGACGTTGTCGGTGCCGCCGCTGGCGACGCAAGCGCAGATCAAGGATCGCGTGGAGTCGTGGCTGCAGCACGAAGCGCGCGCTCTCTTCAAGGAGCGCCTCCATTTCTACGAGGCACGACTCGGCGTCGCGCATCGCGTGCTGCGTCTGTCGTCGGCCAAGACGCGCTGGGGCAGTTGCAGCGCCGATGGCCGCATCCTGCTCAACTGGCGGCTGATCCACTTCCCGCTGTCGTCGATCGACTACGTCGTCGCGCACGAGCTCTCGCACCTCAAGGAGATGAATCACGGTCCGCGGTTCTGGGCCACGGTCGCGACCCTCCTTCCCGAATACGAGATCGCGCGCGAGCAGGTCAAGAACCCACCGCCCGAATTGCTGCCCACGCTCTGAGCTTTCCCACACCGCAGTTCCATCGCGCCCCGTGCGCCACGAGAGACCCCCATGAGATTCCTCCACACCATGCTGCGCGTCGGCGACCTGCAACGGTCGATCGACTTCTATACCTCGGTCATGGGCATGACGCTGATCCGACAGAGCGACAACCCGTCGAACCACTACTCGCTCGCCTTCCTCGGCTACGCGTCGAATCCGGAGCAGGCCGAACTCGAACTGACCTACAACTACGGCGTCGATCACTACGACCACGGCACAGCCTATGGCCACGTCGCGGTCCAGGTGCCGGACGCGAAAGAGGCCTGCGACCGCATCCGCGGCGCGGGCGGCAAGGTCACGCGCGATGCCGGTCCCGTCAAGGGCGGCACGACGGTGATCGCCTTCGTCGAGGATCCCGACGGCTACAAGATCGAGTTGATCCAGCGTTGATCGCAGCACGCGTCAGGAGACCCGCATGAAATCCATCGACCGTCGTACCGCACTGCAGGCCGGCGCCGCACTCGCCGCGACCACGCTGGCCGCCTGTGCCACGAGCGAGCCGCGCGAACCGAAGGTCGTCGCGACCGACGCCAACGTGCTGTTCAAGGTGCCGCAGCCGTTCGTGCCGATCGTCGGCTCGCCAGTCGTGTTCCCGGTCCGCCGCATTTATTGCATCGGCCGCAACTACGCGGCGCATGCGCGCGAGATGGGCTCGGACCCGACGCGCGAGCCGCCGTTCTTCTTCCAGAAGCCGTCGGATGCGGTGCAGTTTGTGCCGATCGGCAAGACCGTCGACCACGCCTATCCGTCGTTGACGAAGAACTATCACTACGAACTCGAACTGGTGGCGGTGCTCGCGACCGGCGGCCGCGACATCCCGCGTGAGCGCGCGCTCGACTGCGTCTTCGGCTACGCGGTCGGCCTCGACATGACGAGGCGCGACCTGCAGAACGCGATGAAGAAGGAAGAGAAGCCGTGGGAGATCGGCAAGAGCTTCGACCACGCCGCGCCGATCGGGCCGATCCATCCCGTCGGCCAGGTCGGTCACTTCACGAAGGGCGCCATCGTGCTGAAGGTCAACGGCGTCGTGAAGCAGAGCGCCGACCTGTCGCAGATGATCTGGAGCGTCGCGGAGCAGATCGCGAACCTGTCGCAGGCCTTCGAGCTGCTGCCCGGGGACATCATCTATTCGGGCACGCCGGAGAACGTCGGACCGGTGGTGCGGGGCGACGTGATGCTGGGGCACATCGACGGGCTGCCGGATATTTCGGTGAAGGTGGTGTGAGGTTCTTCCTCTGACCTTCTCCCTCCCCTTTTGGGAGACCGTCGGGGAGGGGGCGAGCGCAGCGAGCGACAGTATTCGATCGACCACTGTCGCTCGCCTTCGGTGAACCCCCTGCTACGGGCTTGCAAGTCCTCCGCGTTTGGAAGGCGACGAGCATGTTCGTCGAAACCCCTTCCAAACTCCCAACGTTCCCCAGCGGGCGAAGGAGCTTTACCGGAGCCCGAAATTCGCCAGCGCCACCCAGGTCTCCGGCGCGATCTCTTCCGCCCGCGCCGTCGGCTCCATCCCCACCGCCTCCATCGCTTCAGCGTGCGCCTCGAGCGTCTTGCGCAGCATCTTGCGACGCTGCCCGAACGCCGTGCTGACGATGCGCGAGAAGCGCGCCATGTCGACGATCTTCAACGCGGCCACAGGCAGCGGGATCATCCGCACGATCGCCGACGTCACCTTCGGCGGCGGGTCGAACGCGGTCGGCGGCACGTCGAACATCGACTCCATGGCATAGCGGACCTGCAGCATCACCGACAGCCGCCCGAAGTCCGAACCGCCGGGCGCGGCCACCATCCTCGCCACGACTTCCTTCTGCAGCATGAAGTGCTGATCGATGACGCGGTCAGCGATCTCGAGCAGGTGGAACAGCAGCGGCGTCGAGATGTTGTACGGCAGGTTGCCGACGATGCGCAGCGACGCCGGCCCGCTCGCCAGCGAGCCGAAGTCGAAGCCCAGCGCATCGGCCTCGTGCACCGTCAGCCGGACCGCATCAAAGCGCTTACGCAGCCGTGCCGCGAGATCGCGATCGAGCTCGACCACGTGCAGCGGCTGGCTAACGCCGGGCTGCGCTTCGCGCGCGGCGATCAACGGGTCGGTCAGTGCGGCGAGTCCGGGTCCGATCTCGACCATGCATTCGTCGGGTTTCGGGGCGATGGTCCGCACGATGGCTTCGATGACGGCACGATCGACCAGGAAGTTCTGGCCGAAGCGCTTCCGCGCGACATGGGCGTTCATGCCGACCGCCGCGCTGAAACACGCGACGACGCTCGCGTCATGGCCGCCGCAACCTCGATCGCCGTGTGCATGCTGCCCGCATCGATGTGCTTCATCGGGTCGGGCAGCGCGGCGAGATCGAGGGCGGTGCCGTGGTCGACCGATGTGCGCACGATCGGCAGGCCGAGCGTGATGTTGACGCCCTGTCCGAAGGTCGCGTACTTGAGGACCGGCAGGCCTTGGTCGTGATACATCGCGACGACGGCGTCGCAGTCGTCGAGAAAGCGCGGCTGGAACAGCGTGTCGGCGGGCAGCGGACCACGCGCATCGATGCCTCGGTCGCGCGCGGCGACGAGGGCCGGCGCGATCGTGTCGATCTCCTCGCGACCGAGATAGCCACCCTCCCCCGCATGCGGGTTCAGGCCGGTGACGAGGATGCGCGGCGCCTCGATGCCGAAGCGCTCGCGCAGATCGCGATCGACGATCGCCAGAGTCTCGAGGACGGCATCACGCGTGATCGCGGACGGCACGTCCTTCAGTGCGAGATGGGTGGTGACGAGCGCGACGCGCAGCAGCGACGACGAGCCGGCAACCGGTCCGGCCAGCATCATCACGACGCGCGGCGTGTGCGTGCGCTCGGCGAGGTATTCGGTATGACCGGTGAAGGCGGTGCCCGCGTCGTTGATGACGCTCTTCTGTACAGGAGCCGTGACGAGCGCGTCGAACTCTCCGTTCACCGCGCCGTCGATCGCGCGGTCGATCAGCGCCAGCACCTGCCGGCCGTTGGCCGTATCGAGACGGCCCGGCACGCAGGCGGCGGCGAGCGGGATGTCGATCACCTCGACGGCATTGCCCGGCGGTTCGTGGTCGGGGCGATATGCGACCAGCGGGATCACGATGCCGGCGGCCCGGGCACGGGCAGCGAGCATGCTGCCGTCACCGATCAGCACGGATCGCACGAGCGACCTGGACCGCGCGACGCGCGCGCCTTCGAGCGAGATCTCGGGGCCGATGCCGGCGGGCTCGCCGACGGTGATCGCGATCAGCGGGAGAGCTCGAGCATTCATGCCGCGAGCCGCTGCCCGGGATTACTTGTCGTCCCGCATCTCGACGTAGGCGCGATCGCGCAGCTCGCGCGCCCAGCTGTCGCTCGCCTCGTCGATCTTGCGTTCGCGGATGGCCTGTCGTGCGAGCAGGCGCCGGCGGTCTTCGGCGACGTCCTGCTTCTTTCGCTCGATCACCTCGATCAGGTGGAAGCCGAATGGCGACTGGACAGGCTGGCTGAGGTCGCCGGGTGCCAGGGCGTTCATCGCCTTCTCGAACTCCGGCACGGTGTCGCCGGGATAGAGCGTGCCGAGGTCGCCGCCACGAGCCGCCGATCCGTCGTTGGAGTAGGCACGGGCCATGTCCTCGAAGCTCGCGGTCTTGTTGACGATGCGCTGGCGGATGTCTTCGAGACGTGCGCGCGCCTGCTCGGCCGACACCACCTCGTTGACCTTGATCAGGATGTGGCGGGCATGGGTCTGCTCGACCGGTGGCGGTGCATTCGGCGCCGGACCGCCCGATCCGGCGCCGCGCTTGGCGACCAGCTTGAGGATGTGGAAACCGTTGGCACTCTTGACCGGGGCGGCGACCTGGCCGACGTTGAGCGGCGTGATCGCATCGACGAACAGCTGCGGCAGCCGGTCCTGCGAGCGGAAGCCGAGGTCGCCGCCCTGCAGCGCCTCGGGCGCCTGCGAGTAGGTCGCCGCGAGCTGACCGAAGTCGCTGCCGCTGGAGGCCTGCCTGTAGAGATCGTCGGCCTTGGCCTTCTGCTTCGCGGCTTCCTCGGGGGAAGCCTGCTCGGAAACTCGCACCAGGATCTGCGCCACGTCGACCTCGGGCGCCGCACCGGAAGCGCTGCCGTTCTGCTCGGCGATGAACGCGTCGACCTCGCCTTCGCCGACCTGGATCTTGTCATCGACCTCGTGGTTGCGCGCACGCTCGATCATGATCTGCTGACGCAGGTCGTCGCGGAATCCGGCGAACGACGTGCCCTCGCGTTCGAGGCGGTCGCGAAACTGCTGCACGGACAGGTTGTTGGACTCGGCCACGCGCTGCACGGCGCGGTCGAGTTGCAGGTCGTCGACCCGCACGCCGTTGTCGACGGCGAACTGCATCTGGGCCTTCTCGACGATCATCCGCTCGAGCACCTGGCGCGCGATGACGTCGGCCGGCGGCAACTGCGTGCCCTGACGCGACATGATCTTGACGGCCGCTTCGATGCGATCCTTGACCTCGAGCCGCGTGATCACCTCGCCGTTGACGACGGCGGCGATCTGATCGAGGGTCTTCTGGGTTTCGGTCGGCGTCGCCACCGGGACCGCGTTGGCCGGCGCGACATCCGCGGACTTCGGCTGCGGACGCGGCGGCGCGGTGCGTCCCGCGGGACCGGGCGTGCGGCCGCGGGGCGACGGGTCTACCCCCTGCGCGAACGCCGACGAGGCGCACAGCGCCGCGGCGACGATGGAAACGGCGAACAGGCAATGCCTCGTGTTCAGGCTATTCATAGATGACATCCATCCAGTTGAGCGGTTCCGCGATCGACGCGGGGCGAGGCCTGCGCGGCGACGCTACTGATAGTTGCGGTACGGCGAACCGACCGGCGGGGGCGGGTTGACGAGCTGGTAACCTGGCACGTTCCGCTTCAGCGATTCGAGCGGGTTGGAGCCGAGTCGGGCCAGACCGTTCAATTCGAGCTGCAGGAACAACGTGCTCGTCGCAGTCTGCAGACCGGTCACGTAGCGGCTGGCCACGGCCCGCACCACCCAGCAGCATCCGCTGTATTCGAAACCGGCCAGCGTCTCGATCGCCTTGCGGTCGCGCGTCGAATAGTTTACGCGCCCGACCGCGTAGATATTGCGGAAGAGCGGCCACTGCGCCGAGAGGTCGACCTGCTCGAGCCCGATCGGCTGCGTGGCCGTGGCCTGCTGGAAGCGGTATTCGGCGTTGATCACCTTGGTCGGCTCGGGCCGGTACGACACGCCCAGGTTGGAACGGATGAAGCCGCGCGTCACCGTGCTGTACTGCACGCCGGCATCGACCGAAATGGCGCGCGTGATCCGCCCCTGCACCTCGGCCAGCACGTCCGACCGCTTGTCGTCGACCGGCAACTGGCCCGGCAACGTCACCTTCTGCGGCGACAGGTAATAGCGCTGCCCCAGCGACGCGCGGAAGATCTCGGCGCCGTCGTCGTTGTTGATGAAGCGCGTCGACACGGCGGCCGTCAGCTGGTTGGCGTCGGCGATGCGGTCGTAGCCCCCGAACGGGTTCTCGGCGAACAGCTGCGAGAAGTTAAAGTCGGTGATACCGCTGTCGTAGTTGGGCAGCGCGACCTGGTTGCGATACGGCGTGCGGACGTAGAACAGGCGCGGCTCGAGGGTCTGGTGCAGCGCCCGACCGAACAGCGACGTGTCGCGCTCGAACACCATGCCCGAGTCCACCGACCCGGTCGGCAGCGTGCGGTTGAACTCGTGCTTCACGCCGGGAGCCGTGTCCGCGACGCTGTAGTGCGTGGCGTTGTACGACAGCTTCGGCGTGATAAACCAGCCCGGCCGCAGGATCGGATACGAGACGCTCGGGTTGAACACGTAGCGATCGCCGCTCGCGAGCGAGGGGTGGATGAAACGCGTCGCGTCGATGTCGACGTTGAAATCGAAACCGCCGAGTACGTCGAGGCGCGCGCCATGGAACAGGACCTGCGGCGACTTCTCGTAAGGGGGTGTGATCGGCGAGGCCGGATCCTGCAGCGTCTGATAGCGCAGTTCGTGCACCGTCGCGAACCAGTAAGGCTGGCTGTACGTGACGGCCGCCTCGCGCGGCAGGACGCGCTGCGACGACAGCGCGATGGTGCGCGAATAGTCGACGAAGTAGTTGTCGTCCGAGACCTTGCTGCCGTTGGCGTAGGCGGACCACGCACCGTTCGTGTACGTGTTCACCGTCGACACGGCATATCGCCCCCTGCCTCCGGCAAGCGCGTCGTTGGCCAAGCCTTCGGCGCGCAGGTCGCCGTTGAAGATCGGCGACAGATAGCGTGCATCGCCGCCGAGTTGCAGGCCGCGTGCCGTGATCAGTTTCGGATAGAGCGTCAGGTCGTAGTTCGGCGCGAGGTTCAGGTAATACGGCTGCAGGTATTCGAAGCCGTTGCGCGACGTGACCGACAGGGTCGGCGGCAGGAAGCCGGACTTGCGGCTGTCGTCGAGCGGAAAACTAATGTACGGCGAGGCCAGGATCGGCACGCCCTTGAAGATGATGCGGGCGTTGCGCGCCTCGCCGATCTGCGTCGTCTGGTCGAGCGACATCGAGTCGGCCTTGATGTACCAGTCGTACGGTCCCTGCACGCCGTCGGCGCGGCAGGTCGTGTAGGTCGGGTCGTCGAGGTCCACGTGGTCGCGATCGATGAACAGCGCACGCTCCGCGCTGCCGTGGCCGGGGAAGCCCGAGCGGTTGCCGGCCACCGGATTGCGATACGCATACAGCGGGTCGTTCGCCGACGTGAGGATCTGCGTCCCGGCCAGTGCATTGCGGTTGCGCGTGCCCGTCAGCGTGTATTCGGGCTTGACGAAGTAGCCGCTGTAGTCGTCGAGCTTGAGGCGCAGTTCGGGGCCGATGTAGACGTTGCCGTCGCGCACGATGCGCACCGCGCCGTTCGCGAACAGTTCGTCGTCGACCTGCACGTAACGCATGCGGTCCGCCTTGAACACATCGCCCCCGGCACGCCGCAATTCCGCTTCTCCCGTCAGCACGAGATCGGTGTCGGTCGTGCCCTCGACGCGGTTGGCGCTGGCGAACGACACGGCGCCGACGCGCGTCTTCTTGGCGGGGTCGAGCAAATCGTTCTGCAGACGCAACTGCAGCGACTCCTGCGCATGGGCCATGCCGCCACCGACCGACAGGGCCAGCAACAGCCCGACCAGACGCCTCACGAAGAAACGCGATGGCGGCTGGGCGACGGGCGAAGGACGAATCAGGATGAGCAGAAGAAGCCGGATCGCGGTCGGACGCATGGGTACGGCGCGGGTTGCTGGAGTCGCTGAATGGGAGGTTCGTGAGCGCAGTTCGCGTCACGCTTCGAGGCTCCACTCGATTGGAATGCCGGCGTGAACGTCGCGTATTATAGGGGCACACCCCACCCGGCTCCGAGCGTCTCGCACGGCCCAGTTGTCCTACCCGATGTCCGCCCTTCCCCCCTCAGCAACATCCGGCGAATCGCCCTCCGCCGAGATCTCCATCGACAGCCGCCTCGAAGCGCTGCGGGTATGGTTGGCGACGATCGCGGGATGCCACGCGCTCGTCCTCGACAGCTTGGTGCCGGCATCGGCCGACGCGAGCTTCCGGCGCTATTTCCGGGTCGCTGCAGGGAACGGCAGCGCGATCGTGATGGACGCACCGCCCGGTCGCGAGAACTCGGTTGCGTTCGTCCACGTCGCCAGACTGATGGCCGCGGCCGGCCTCCACGTACCGCACATCCTCGAACAGGATCTCGCGCAGGGCTTCCTGCTGCTGACCGACCTCGGCACCCGCACCTACCTGTCGGTCCTGGACCCCGCCGACCCGCAAGCGGCCGCGCCGTTGATGCTCGATGCGATCGATGCGCTGATCGCGTGGCAACTCGCCTCACGGCCCGGCGTATTGCCGCCCTACGACGACGCGCTGCTGCGCCGCGAACTCGCGCTGTTCCCCGACTGGTACGTCGGACGCCATCTCGGCCTCACGCTCGACGCAGCGCAGGCCAAGGTGCTCGCGACGGCCTTCGACGCGATCGTCGTCAACAACCTCGCCGAAGCCCGCGTCTTCGTACATCGCGACTACATGCCGCGCAACCTGATGCTCGGTGAAGCGGGCAAGAACCCGGGCATCCTCGACTTCCAGGATGCGGTGTACGGACCGATCAGCTACGACGTGGCCTCGCTGTTCAAGGACGCCTTCCTGTCATGGGACGAGGAGCCGCTGCTCGACTGGACCATCCGTTACTGGGAACGCGCGAAGAAGGCGGGGCTGCCGGTGCCCGACGACTTCGGCCTGTTCTATCGCGACGTCGAGTGGATGGGGTTGCAGCGGCATCTCAAGGTGCTCGGCATCTTTGCACGCATCAACTATCGCGACGGCAAGCCGCACTACCTCGCCGATACACCGCGCTTCATCGGCTACGTCCGCAAGAGCGCCGATCGCTATCGCGCGCTCGGTCCGTTGCTGAAACTGCTCGATGCGCTCGAAGGTCGGGTCGTCGAGGTCGGGTACACGTTCTGATGCGGTGGTTCGCTTGAGAGCGATGATCCTGGCGGCCGGTCGCGGCGAGCGCCTGCGCCCACTTACCGACAAGGTCCCGAAGCCGCTCGTCGCGGTCGGTGGCAAGGCGCTGATCGTCTGGCAGATCGAGGCGCTGGTCGCGGCCGGCGTCAATCGCATCGTCATCAATCACGCGTGGCTCGGCGACCAGCTCGAGCAGGCCGTGGGCGACGGCACGCACTGGGGCATCCGCATCGCGTGGTCGCGCGAATCCATCGCGCTCGAGACCGCGGGCGGCATCGCGACCGCGCTGTCGCTGATCGAGAGCGGCGCGCCCGACGAACCCTTCATCGTGGTCAGCGCCGACATCCACAGTGACTACGACTACACGCGACTCGCGCCGATCGTCGCGTCGATCCGCACGCGTTTCCCGGCCCATGCCGCCCATCTCGTGCTGATCGACAACCCGCCGTGGCATCCGCGTGGCGACATGGCGCTGATCCACGGCTTCGTCGTGCGCGACGGCGTGGAGCCGCTGCTGACCTTCGCGAACATCGCCGTGTTCCATCCGCGCTGCTTCGACGACCTCGTCCCCAATCGCGTGCTCAAGCTGTTCCCGTGGGCCTACGAACTGGCCGACGCGCATCGCATGACCGGCACGATCCACGAAGGTGCGTGGAACAACGTCGGCACGCCCGAACAACTCGCCGCACTCGATCGCCGGCTGAACACCATCGACCCCGATGCCTGACCGCGACGTCGACCTCGCGATCTGCGGCGCAGGCCCGATCGGCGCGGCCTTCGCCCTCTTCCTGCGCGAACGTGGCGTCGAGGCCGATCGCATCGCGCTGATCGACGCGCGCACGGCCGAGGCCGCAGCCGCCGACCATCGCATGATCGCCATCTCGCATGGCAGCGCCACGCTGTTGGCGCGCCTCGGTGCGTGGCGGCCCGGCATCGAGCCGCGCGCCACGGCCATCGACGCCATCCACGTCTCGCACCGCGGTCGTTTCGGTCGTACGGTGATCGACCGACAAGACTACGGCGTGCCGGCACTCGGTCATGTGATTCGTCACGGCGACCTCACGCAGGCCCTGGCCGCCGCACTCGCACGGCGCGGGGTCGAGGTCCTGCGGCCGCTGCGAATCGCGGGCATCGACGTGGCAGGCGACAACCTGCGCGTGACGATGACGTCGACCGACGGCGGGACGAGGAGCCTCGTCGCGCGTCACGCCGTGCATGCCGAAGGTGGTCTTTTCGATCTGCAGCAGCGTCGTGCGATCCACCGCGACTACGAACAGAGTGCGGTGACCGCCTTCGTCACGCTGCGCGACCGGCCCGCCGATGCGCTCGCGGCGACGGCGTTCGAGCGCTTCACCGACGACGGTCCGATCGCGTTGCTGCCGGCCGCCGAAACGGATGCGAGGGGTGCGACCCGTGACGGCTACTCGCTGGTGTGGTGCGGCAAGCCCGACGATGCAGCCGCCCGCGTCGCGCTGGGCGACGAGGCCTTCCTGGTCGCGTTGCATGCGGCCTTCGGCGATCGGCTCGGCCCGTTCGCGACGGTGGGCGCGCGTCGCGCTTATCCGCTCGGCCTGAACGCGGTCGATACACCGGCGCGGCTGCGCTCGCAGACCGCCGCCGAGTTCGCGATCGGCAATGCCGCTCAGACGCTGCATCCGGTGGCCGGCCAGGGACTCAATCTCGGGCTGCGCGATGCCCACGATCTCGCCGCGTTGGTGGCGCAGGCCCTTCGCGACCCCGCGTCCGACGCAGGGGCGCTGGTGAAGCGACATGCCGCCGCGCGACGCATCGACCGGGCCGCGACGGTCAATCTCACCGACGCGATGCCGCGCCTCTTCGCAAGCGCATTCGAACCGCTCGTGTTCGGCAGAGGA
Source organism: Betaproteobacteria bacterium (assembly GCA_025356395.1). Taxonomy (GTDB): domain Bacteria; phylum Pseudomonadota; class Gammaproteobacteria; order Burkholderiales; family Burkholderiaceae_D; genus CAHJXF01. The sequence continues at coordinate 120,096 of JANXTA010000064.1, read as the reverse complement.
CTGACGCTCGCGTTGCTCGATGTGGTGCCGCCGCTGCGAGGTCTCTTCGCGCGTCAGATGATGAACGGCCGACGCTGATTCAGGGGGCGTGCTGCCACGACGAACGCGAGGCCGCAAGCACGGGCCAAAACTATTTTTTTGCACGACGAGGCGAGCGGCGCGCACACCCTTGCCAGTAGAATGCGCGTCTGGTTCGTGCACCCTCCGAGCCATCGCAACCTGATTTAACGCGTGTACCTCCGCGGTCGGGGCCCGGGCAGAGACCACGAGTCGACGCTCTTCATCCAAGTCGGACCGCGTTCATGCACGAGGCTCACCTCGCCACCTGCCACGATGGTCTGCCGGCCAAGACCGACGACGATGCGCTGAATGGTGGACCCAGAGTCGGTCCCTATCGCCTCGCCAATCGCGTGTTCGTCGCGCCGATGGCCGGCGTCACCGATCGTCCGTTCCGCAAGCTCTGCAAGCAGCTCGGCGCCGGTCACGCCGTCTCCGAGATGGCCGCATCGAACCCGAAGCTGTGGGCGACGGTGAAGAGTTCACGACGCATCGATCACACCGGAGAGTCCGAGCCGAAGACGGTGCAGATCGCCGGCGGCGACGCGGCCATGCTCGCCGAATGCGCGCGCTTCAACGTCGATCGCGGCGCGCAGATCATTGACATCAACATGGGCTGTCCAGCGAAGAAAGTCTGCAACGCGGCCGCAGGTTCCGCGCTGCTCGCCGACGAGGATCTAGTCGCCCGCATCCTCGATGCGGTGGTTGCGGCCGTGCCGGTCCCGGTGACGCTCAAGTTCCGCACGGGACCCAATCGCATGGCCCGCAACGCGCTGGCCATCGCAGCCATCGCCGAGCGGTCGGGTATCGCGATGCTGACGCTGCACGGCCGTACGCGCGCCGACGGCTTCAACGGGTACGCAGAGTACGACACCATCGCCGCGGTCAAGGCCGCGGTGCGCATCCCGGTCGTGGCCAACGGCGACATCGACACGCCAGAGCGCGCGGCGCAGGTGCTCGCGACAACCGGCGCCGATGCTGTGATGATCGGCCGCGCGGCCCAGGGGCGTCCGTGGATCTTTCGCGAGGTCACGCACTACCTGCAGCACGGCACGCATCGCGACGGCCCCACGATCGGCGAAGTGCGGTCGCTTCTCGGCGCGCACCTCGAAGACCACTACGCGTTCTACGGTGCACTGACCGGCCTGCGCACCGCGCGCAAGCACATCGGCTGGTACGTCGCGGCGCTGCCTGGCGGCGCGCTATTCCGCGCGCGCATAAACACCATCGAGGACTGCGATGCGCAACATGCGGCGGTCGATCGTTACCTGGTCGGGCTCGGCTCCGATGCGGACCTGCTGCCGGCCAAAGTGTCCCCTGAACCGTTCCTCGAAGCCGCCTGAACCCGACGCCCCATGAGCCGTCCATCGATCGAAGAGTGCGTCCGGCACAGTCTCGAAAAATATCTCAGCGACCTCGACGGCGAGTCGGCGACGAATCTCTACGAGATGGTTATGCGCACCGTCGAGAAGCCGGTGCTCGAGGTCGTGATGCAACACGCCGCACACAACCAGTCGCAGGCCGCCACGATGCTCGGCATCAATCGGAATACCCTGCGCAAGAAGCTCGGCGAACACGGCCTGCTGTAAGCCCGCGGGCCGTCGCGGCCTCTCCCTTCATCACCCTCTTTCGATTCGATCCATGATCCGTCGCGCCCTGCTGTCCGTCTCCGAAAAGACCGGTGTCGTCGCTCTCGCCCGCGTGCTGGCCGACCGCGGCGTCGAACTGCTCTCGACCGGTGGCACGGCGAAGCTGCTGTCCGATGCGGGGCTCGCCGTGATCGAGGTCGCGGACTACACCGGCTTCCCCGAGATGCTCGACGGCCGCGTCAAGACGCTGCACCCGAAGGTCCACGGCGGCCTGCTCGCGCGTCGCGACATGGCCGCGCACATCGCGGCGATCGACAAGCACGGCATCGGACCGATCGACCTGCTGGTCGTCAATCTCTATCCGTTCGAAGCCACGGTCGCGAAGCCCGGCTGCACGCTCGACGATGCCATCGAGAACATCGACATCGGCGGGCCTGCGATGGTCCGGTCGGCGGCCAAGAACTGGAAGCATGTCGCCGTGCTCACCGACGCGTCGCAATACGCGGCAGTGATCGAGGAGCTAACCGTGAGCGAGCTCAGCGAGGCGACTCACTTCAGGCTGGCCGTGGCCGCGTTCGACCGCATCGCCCGCTACGACGCCGCGATCAGCGACTACCTGTCGTCGATCAGCGCGATCCCCGCGGGCGATGCAACCGTCGCACGCGATGCGTTCCCCGCGCAGTCGAACCCCGGCTTCATCAAGGTCCAGGACCTGCGTTACGGCGAAAACCCGCATCAGCGCGCCGCGTTGTATCGCGATCCGTCGCCGCTGCCCGGCACGCTGGTGACCGCGCAGCAGCTGCAAGGCAAGGAGCTGTCGTACAACAACCTCGCCGATGCGGACGCCGCATGGGAATGCGTCAAGAGTTTCGACGACTGTGCCTGCGTGATCGTCAAGCACGCCAACCCCTGCGGCGTGGCGGTCGGCGCGTCGACGGCCGAGGCTTACGCCAAGGCGTTCGCGACCGATCCCACGTCGTCCTTCGGCGGCATCATCGCGTTCAACCGGCCCGTCGATGCGATGACGATCGAAGCTGTCTCGAAGCAGTTCGTCGAGGTGCTGATTGCGCCTGCGTATTCACCCGAAGCGCTCGCGCTGCTCAAGGGCAAGACCAACCTGCGGGTCATGCAGGTCGACTCGTATCGCTCCGACACAAAGGCCGTGGAAGAAGTCACGAGCGGATGGTCGGGACTGGACGTGAAGCGCATCGGTTCGGGCCTGCTGGTCCAGTCGATCGACGATCACCGCCTGTCGCGCGATGCGATGCGCGTGGTCACGCAGAAGCATCCGACGGAGTTACAGATCGACGACCTGCTTTTCGCTTGGCGCGTCGCCAAGTTCGTCAAGTCGAACGCGATCGTGTTCTGTGCGGACGGCCGCACGCTCGGCGTCGGCGCGGGCCAGATGAGCCGCATCGACTCGGCGCGCATCGCGTCGATCAAGGCCGAGCATGCAGGCTTGTCGCTCAAGGGCTCGGCTGTCGCGTCGGACGCGTTCTTCCCGTTCCGTGACGGCCTCGATGTGGTCGCCGACGCGGGCGCGGCGTGCGTGATCCAGCCCGGCGGCAGCCTCCGCGATGCCGAGGTCATCGCCGCCGCCGACGAGCGCGGCATCGCGATGGTGTTGACGGGCGTGCGGCACTTCAGGCACTGAACAGGGCTTGCGACGAGCGGATGCGCGCGTCGTACTGTATTACGTCTGTAATAGCGCGCGAGGTTCACGATGCAAAGGCTCAAGCTGACTCAAATCGGCAATTCAATCGGGGGCGTCCTCCCTGAGGAACTCCTGGCCAAGCTACGCGGCGAGAAAGGCGACTCGATCTACGTGACCGAAACGCCTGACGGCTTCGTCTTGACTCCGTACGATCCAGCGGTCGCCGCGCAGGTGGAAGGGGGTCGCCAGTTCATGCGCGACTATCGCGACGCGCTTCACGAACTGGCGAAGTAGGAATGGCGATGTCGCCGGTCTGCGTCGAGCGCCGTGCACTGCTCCTGTTGCACGGCGAAAGCCTTGCCGAACATGGAGGCGCGGCCGGAGTGCGTGACGAAGGACTGCTCGAGTCCGCGTTGATGCGTGCCCGCCACAAGTTCGAGTACGGTGATCCGGATATTCACGAACTCGCTGCCGCGTACGCCTACGGTTTCGTGAAGAACCACGAGTTCGTGGACGGGAATCGACGCGCGGGGCTGCTCGCGACCGGTCTCTTCCTCATTGCCAATGGCTGGCGCCTCGAAGCGGGCCAGGCCGAGACCATCAGTGCCGTGCTCACGTTGGCGGATGACACATGGTCGGAATCGGACTTTGCCGACTGGCTTCGATTGCAGACGACGCGTCAAATCGCCTCGAAGCCTTGACGTGCGCATCCTCGGCATCGACCCCGGCCTCCGCCTCACCGGCTTCGGCGTCATCGACGTCGACGGACCGCGGCTTTCGTATGTCGCGAGCGGCGTCGTGCGGACGCCCGATGCGGATCTACCCGAACGCCTGCACGTCATCTTCGAGAGCGTGCGCGAAGTCGTCGCGACGCATCGGCCCACCTGTGCCGCGATCGAGAAGGTCTTCGTCAACGTCAACCCGCAATCCACGCTGCTGCTCGGACAGGCCCGCGGCGCCGCGATCTGCGCGCTGATGACCGGTGGCATCGGCGTATCGGAATACACCGCGCTGCAGACCAAGCAGGCCACGGTCGGCTACGGCAAGGCCAGCAAGGTGCAGGTGCAGGAGATGGTCAAGCGACTGCTGCGCCTGTCGGGCCTGCCGGGCGCCGACGCGGCCGACGCGCTGGCCTGCGCGATCTGCCACGCGCATGCGGGCGCCGGCATCGCCGCACTCGCCGCGGTCGCGCCGGAACTACAGGCGCAACTCACGCTCGGCCGCCTGCGCGTGCGGCGCGGCCGGGTCAGCGGCAGGGCCTGATCGACGGCATCGGTCACGTATCATCGTAAATCCTCGACCCATCCCAGTCTTCCAGACCATGACGATCACCATCGGCGAACGCCTCCCTGACGCGACCCTGCAGGAATTCATCGAGATCGAAGGCAACGATTGCAGCATCGGTCCCAAAAGCTTCCACGTCGAAGAGGCCATTCGCGGCAAGAAGCTCGCGATCTTCGGTCTGCCCGGCGCGTTCACGCCGACCTGTTCGGCCAAGCACGTACCCGGCTACATCGAGCATCACGATGCCTTCAAGGCCAAGGGCATCGACGAGATCTGGTGCATCTCGGTCAACGACGCGTTCGTGATGGGCGCGTGGGGCCGCGACCAACACACCGGCGGCAAGGTCCACATGATGGGCGACGGCTCGGGCGACCTGACGAAGAAGATGGGCCTCGAACTCGACCTCACCGCGCGCGGCATGGGCATTCGCTCGCAACGCTATTCGATGGTGGTCGACGACGGCGTCGTGAAGCAGCTCAACGTCGACATGGGCGGCAAGTTCGAAATCAGCGACGCGGCCACGCTGCTCAAGCAACTCGGCTGAGTCGCTTGAGTCGCAACCGTCGGTTCACCGCGTGATCGGCCGCATCGCAGGAACCCTGCTCGACAAGACACCGCCGCAGGTTCTGATCGACTGTGGCGGCGTGGGCTACGAGCTCGACGTCCCGATGAGCACGCTCTACAACCTGCCCGCCGTCGGCGAGCGCGTCATGCTGTTGGCGCATCTCGTGGTGCGCGAGGACGCGCAACTGCTGTACGGCTTCGGCACGCAAGCCGAGCGGGCCGCGTTTCGTGAGCTGATCAAGATTTCCGGCGTCGGTCCGCGCATCGCGCTCGCGGTGTTGTCCGGCCTGTCGATCGGCGATCTCGCGCAGGCCATCACGCTGCAGGACGCGGCGCGGATGATCCAGATCCCCGGCATCGGCAAGAAGACCGCCGAACGGCTGCTGCTCGAACTCAAGGGCAAGCTCGGCGCCGACCTCGCGGTACCTGCGGGCCTGTCTTCGATGGATGCCGGCGACGCCGGACCCGACATCCTCAAGGCGCTGCAGGCCCTCGGTTATTCCGACAAGGAAGCGCTGTTCGCGATCAAGCAGGTAAGCGCGAACAGCAGCGTGTCGGACGGCATCCGCCAAGCGCTGAAGGCGTTGTCGAAGTCGTGAAGGGTGGCTCGCGGACACTCGCGACCCTGGCCATCTTCACGAGCCTGCTGGTCGCCGTACCGCTATCGGCCAGGGCACAGATCCGGACCGCGCCGATCGCGACCAGCGCCACGCGTGACGCATCGCTGCGCGCGCTCGCCAACCGGCTCGACCTACCCCTGGTCGAAGAGACCGTCGCCGTCTTCTCGAAGCAGTTGCGGCGCACGCTGCCACCCTACTTCGTCGACGTCATCGGCCAGCAGGCCAACCTCGGGCCGCAATGGAAGCGCGGCAACCCGTGGTTCGACGAAGCGCTGCGGCAGGTCGATGCGGCGCTCGCCGACGAGGAAGCACGCAACGGACCGCTGCTCAAGCTCGAACACAGCGACCTGCTCTACGCGGTCAACATCCCGTGGACCCAGGACGACATCGCGTTCATCGCCAGCACCATCGACACCGAGCTCGGGCGTCAGGCGCAGCGTGCGATCGATGCGCGGGCCGCGCAACAGGCGATCCACACGCTCAAGCGTCGCGTGGCCGTCGGCCCGGGTGGTGCGGGCATCGCGGGAGCGTTCACCGAACTCGATGCCCGCGCCGCGTCGCAGTTCGGCGATGCGTCGTTGATGCTGTTGCCCCTGCGCGCGACCGACCCCGAACGCACGAAGCGGCTGCAGCGCCTGCTGGAGTCGGTGACGACGGCGCCGTCGGACGCGATCGGCGAACGCCTGACGCAGCGGCTCGGCGAGCGCCTGATGGATGCGGCGGCGGCGCAGTTGCCCAACCTTCTCTCCAACCTCGCCGGCTTCAGGGGCAGTCCGCGATGAACGACCCGACGATCGGGATGGCACCCGACCACGCCGTCTACAAGACGCTGCTCGAATCGACCCTGGCCATCCCCTGGAAGATCGACTGGGCGACCAAGACCTTCGCGTACATCGGTCCGCAGATCGAGACGTTGTTGGGTTGGTCGCCGTCGAGCTGGGTGAGCGCGCAGGACTGGGTGGACCGCATGCACGCGGACGATCGCGATCGCGTGTTCGAGTTCTGCATCTCGCAGTCGCTGGCGGGTGTCGACCACGAAGCCGACTATCGCGCGCTGCGCAGCGACGGTGGCTACGTGTGGATCCGCGACGTGGTGCACGTCGTGCGCAAGGACGACGGCGAGGTCGAGTCGCTGATCGGATTCATGTTCGACATCAGCGACCGCAAGAAGACCGAGGAGCAGCTCGCCGGCCTGCAGAAGGAACTCGAGGAGTGGTCGTTCAAGGACGGCCTGACCGGTGTCGCCAACCGGCGCATGTTCGACTCGGTGATTGAGCTCGAGTGGAACAACGCGCTGCGCAATCGACAGCCGCTGTCGCTGGTGCTGCTGGACATCGACTATTTCAAGCAGTTCAACGATCACTACGGGCACCTGCAGGGCGACGAGTGCCTGAAGCGCGTCGGCAAGCGGCTGAGCCAGGCAGGCACGCGACCGAAGGACTTCTTCGCACGCTTCGGCGGCGAGGAGTTCGTGCTGGTGCTGCCCGAGTCCGACGAAACCGCCGCAGCGACCGTCGCCGAGCGTTGCCGCGACCTGATCTTCGAGGAGCAGATCGCGCACGCCGACTCGCCGATTAGCCAGATCCTCACGATCAGCGTCGGGGTCGGTACCCTCGTGCCGACGCATACCGATGTGGTGCTCGACTTCATCGAGGAGGTCGACATGCGGCTGTATCGCGCCAAGCAGACCGGGCGGAATCGGGTCGTCATGGAGCGCACGGCCTGAGGGCATTGCGCATGAAAGCGCTCCGCATCCTTTTGTCGCTGCTGTTGGCAGCGATGACGTCGATCGCTGTGGGTGCGACCCCGACCGCCGTCGACTCCGAAGTGCGCAAAGTCTCGGTCGATCGCTACGCGATCACGCTGCGATTCAAGGGTGACCGCAGCGGTCGTTCGACTTTGCACATCCCGGGCACATGGGCGAGCGCGGAGCACGCCGAGCGCAGTCTCGAAGGACTTGAAATCTTCACGCCGGGAGCGAAGCTCGAGGGCACGGACGATGCGCAGCTCAAGCGCGTCGTTCATCGACCCGGCGCGATGCTGCAGGTCCGCTACCGGCTCAGGCAGATCGAGGACGGCGAGCCGAGCGTGCCGTGGCGGACCGAATACCTGCCGCTGATCCAGCCAGCCTATTTCGAGTGGATCGGCTGGACGACCTGGGTCGTGCCGACGTCCAACCAAGCGCGGGTGCATGTGCGCGTCCGCTTCTCCGGCCTGCCTGCCGAGTGGAACTTCGCATCGAGCTTCGGCCTCGATCGCGAGCACGTCGAATTCGCCGGGCCGGCGGACCTTTTCAGGGCATCGATCTTCATCGGCGGCGACTTCCGGTTGCGATCACGCTCCGTGCGTGGCGGCCGACTCGTCACGGCCATCCGCGGCGACTGGCCCTTTCGTGACAGCGAGCTCGCGGATCGGGTGGCCGCCATCGTCGATGGCACGCGCGACTTCTGGCGGGACGACGACCAGCCCGACTTCCTCGTCACGTCGACGCCGATCCGTGCGACGCGGCGCCAGCGATCGACCGGTAGCACGGGTCTGACGCGCAGCTTCGCGACCTGGACCACGCCGATCCAGTCGCTCGAAGAACTCGATGCATTGTTCACGCACGAGTATTTCTACACCTGGAATCCGTTGGGTCTCGGCACCTCGCCCGAGCCGGAGGCGCTCGGCAAATGGTTCGGCGAAGGATTCACCGACTACTACACCCACCTGCTGCGATTGCGATGGCACCTGATCGATCTCGCGTAGTACGCGAATGCCTACGACGACGTGCTTCGTGCTCTCGCGGGCCCACACGAAAACGAAATGCCCAACGCAGAGATCGGTCCTCGCTACTTCTCCGAAGGCAACACGATCGGCAAGCTGCCCTACTGGCGCGGCATGCTGCTCGCGGCCCGCTGGGATTGGCAGATCCGCACGGCGTCCCGAACGCCGCCAAGGACATCGCGCGGTATATCGATCGCGGTCAACGGTTGTCGCTCGTCGACGGCGACCTGACCCGCTGCATCGGCATCGAGGCGATCGAGGACCGGCCATTCGATGTGGGCTTCGATTTCGAAGCGTCGCTGAAGACGCGGAAGATCGTCGGAGTCGACCCCGACGGCCCGGCGTATGTCCTGGGCATCCGCGATGGCCAGATCCTGCGCAGCATCAATGTCACGCGACGCACCGATACGCCGGCCACGGTTGGCGTGCAGGACACGAAGGACGATCCGGTTCGCGTCGTCGAGTACCTGCCGCTCGGCAAGCCGGTCCGCAGGCAGCACGTAGCGCTGCGAAGCGATCTGACGCCCACCGACCGAGTGGGGTGTGTCGGCGAACGCGCAGCCGCTTCTCCTTGATTCACCTTGCAAGCCGAAGCCGTGTTAGCTAACATATGGACTAACCCCATTCCCCGAGCCGACCTGATGACCACCGTCAACGTCCACGAAGCGAAGACCACGCTATCCGAATTGATCGCGCGCGCCGAGGCCGGTGAAGAGGTCGTGATCGCGCGGGCCAACAAGCCCGTCGTCCGCTTGGTTGCCGTGCAGGCGCGTCCAGCGGCAAGAGTTCTCGGGCTTCACGAAGGCCCCGCATTCTGGATGGCCGACGATTTCGACGCGCCGATGCCGGACGAGGCGGCCTGGTACGGCGAAGCCATCGAACCATCGAAGAAGGCGCGCGCGCGTCGGAGCCGATGAAAAAACCGGTACACGTCCCTGCAACGGGCCGCTTCCTGCTCGATACGCATGCGCTTCTGTTCATGGACCAGGCACCCCAGCGGCTACCCGAGGCCATTCGTTTGCTGGTCGCGGATACACGCAATCGGCTCTTCGTCAGCATCGCGAGCCTTTGGGAAATCCAAATCAAATGCATCACGGGTAAGTTGATTCTGACCTTGCCGGTGGACCGACTGCTGCAGCGACAACAGCGCGACAACGACATCGACATGTTGCCGATCGAGATCGACCATGTCACGGAACACGCTGCCCTCGCGCAGCATCATCGCGATCCCTTCGATCGCATGCTGGTCGCTCAGGCACGCGTCGAGGGGCTGACCATCCTGTCCAACCACGCCGCGCTGTCCGCGTACGACGTAGCGGTGCAGTGGTGACGGCGGCCAGCGTGTGCCATGTCCTGTCCCGCATATAAGTAGTCGCCCCATGATCGAGTCCGACCGCCTCACCTCCGAACGTGCCGAACCGCGCGTCATCTCCTCGGCGCCCGCCTCGCCCAACGAGGAGGTCTTCGAACGCGCGCTGCGTCCGAAGGCGCTCGACGAATACATCGGCCAGGTCAAGATCCGCGAGCAACTCGAGATCTTCATCGGCGCCGCTCGCAAGCGCGGCGAGTCACTAGACCACGTGCTGCTGTTCGGCCCGCCGGGCCTCGGCAAGACCACGCTCGCGCACATCGTTGCGCGCGAGATGGGCGTGCACATGCGCCAAACGTCGGGCCCGGTGCTCGAGCGGCCGGGCGATCTCGCCGCGCTGCTGACCAATCTCGAGAAGAACGACGTGCTGTTCATCGACGAGATCCATCGGCTGTCGCCGGTCGTCGAGGAGATCCTCTACCCCGCGCTCGAGGACTTCCAGATCGACATCATGATCGGCGAGGGCCCAGCGGCCCGCAGCGTCAAGCTCGACCTGCAGCCTTTCACGCTGGTCGGTGCGACCACGCGCGCCGGCATGCTGACCAACCCGCTGCGCGACCGCTTCGGCATCGTCGCGCGGCTCGAGTTCTACACGCCCGACGAAGTGCAGCGCATCGTGCTGCGCTCCGCCGCGCTGCTCGGCACGCCGATCGACGCCGAAGGCGCGATGGAGCTCGCCAAGCGTTCCCGTGGCACGCCGCGCATCGCCAACCGGTTGCTGCGTCGCGTGCGCGACTACGCGGACATGCGCGCGGACGGCCGCGTCACATCGGCCGTGGCCGACACGGCTTTGAAGATGCTCGACGTCGACGCGCTCGGCCTCGACGTGATGGACCGCAAACTGCTCGAAGCGATCCTCCACAAGTTCGACGGCGGCCCGGTCGGCCTCGACAACCTGGCGTCCGCGATCGGCGAGGAGCGCGACACCATCGAGGACGTCATCGAGCCCTTCCTGATCCAGCAGGGCTTCCTGCATCGCACGCCACGCGGTCGCGTCGCCACGCTGACCGCCTATCGACACTTCGGCCTGTCGGCTCCCTCCACCAGTCCCAACGCCGAGTTCTGGGACGCCCCCTGAACCTGTACTGAATCGTTCACATGCTCAAAGTCACCCACGCCAAATCCGAACCGATGCTCGCCGCGATGCGCGAGGCTTCGGACATCGCCGTCGGCGTCCTCGAGATGATCGGGTCGTACGTGCGTCCAGGCGTCACCACCGCCACGCTCGATCGCCTGTGCCACGACCACATCGTCGACCACGGCGGCGTGCCGGCCTGCGTCGGCTACCTCGGTTATCGCCACGCGACGTGCATCTCGGTCAACGAGGTCGTATGCCACGGGGTCCCCGACGACCGCACGCTGACGGACGGCGACGTGCTGAACATCGACGTCGTCGTGCAGCGCAAGGGCATGCATGGCGACACCAGCGCGATGTATGTCGCGGGCACCGCGTCGAACGAAGCGGCGCGGCTGATGCGGGTCACGCAGGAGAGCCTCTATCTCGGCATCCTCGAAGTGCGCGCGGGCAAGACGCTCGGCGACGTGGGTGCCGCCATCCAGGCGCACGCGCGGACCCACGGCTACAGCGTCGTGCGCGACTTCTGTGGCCATGGCATCGGCGCCGCCATGCATGAGCCGCCACAGGTCGTGCACTTCGGCCAGCGCGGCACCGGCGTGCACCTGATGCCGGGCATGACCTTCACCATCGAGCCGATGCTCAACGCAGGCGGGTGCGACGTCGAGGCACTGGACGACGGATGGACCGTCGTGACGCGCGACCGGTCGCTGTCGGCGCAGTGGGAACACACGGTGCTGGTGACGACCGAGGGCTGCGAGGTGCTGACCTTGCGGCCGAGCGAAGGCATGGACTGGAAGGCGTTGAAGACCTCGCGCTGAAGGCGCGGCAGCAGCGGATGCTGCTTGTAGAATCCGGCTTCCGAAAATTGTTCCAGGTTGCCATGCGCCCCTTCACGACCCAGTCCGCCTTTCTCGCCTCGACGTCCGCCGCACTCGCCCTGAGCCTCGCAGCCTGCGCACCGACCCAGGCGCCGATGCAGAGCGCGACCCCGCCGCCGCCCGAGCCGATGAAGGTCGTCGCGGCCGACGTGATCAGGCCCAACGAGCACCTCAAGGCGGAGGGCATTCCCGACGTGCCGAAGGCGCTCGCCGACCGCATAGGCAAGTACACCGACTTCAAGGCGGTCAGCGTGATCGCCTGGCATCCGACGAAGCGCGCGATATTGGTCGCGTATCGCCGCGATGCGACGACCCAGCTGCATCTGCTCGACCAGCCGATGGGCACGCTCGAGCCGCTCACCGACTTCCCCGATCCGGTCGGCAACGCCAGCTTCGAGCCGAAGCGCGGCGACTACCTCGTGTACTCGCGCGACACCGGCGGCAACGAGGCCGCACAGCTCTATCGCTACGACTTCGCGACGAAGCAGACGACGCTGCTGACCGACCCGACCGAGAAGCACGGCATCGGCTCGTGGAACCACGCGGGCAACGCGCTGCTGATGGAATCGACCCAGCTCGACAAGACGGCCAAGCGCGACGCGGTGACCACCGACGTTTTCGTGCTCGACCCGCTCAAGCCCGAGGCCAAGCGCAAGATCGTCAGCCTGCCTGGCGGTGGCTGGGGCGAGTTACGCTGGGCCAAGGGCGACAAGACGCTGTACGCCCGCGAGTACCGCTCGGCCAACGAGAGCGTGATCTGGAAGATCGCCGTGGCCGACGGCGCGCGCGTACAGGTTCTGCCCGCGGTGCTGCCGATCGTGAATGCGAAAGGCGCGGCCGCGAAGAAGGTCAACCTCGGCGACATCCATCTCACGCGCGACGGCAAGCACCTGGTCTACACCAGCGACGAGGATGGCGAGTTCGCGCAGATGATGGTGATGGACCTGGCCACCGGCAAGCGCCGCGCGTTGACGCGCGACATCCCCTGGGACGTCGACTCGATCGTGATGCACGGCGAGGATGCCGCCGGTGACGACACCGTCGGCCGCCGTGACCTGGCCTGCATCGTCGTCAACGTGGCCGGCCGTCGCGAGATGCGCGTCATCGACCTCGCGACCGGCAAGCAGATCGCGCTGCCGGCGCTACCCGCCGCTGCCGGCTCCGGCAGCATCGCGCGGCTGCGCTTCGCCAAGTCGGGCAACCACGACGAGATCGCCTTCACCGTCAATTCAGCACAGAGCCCGGGCGACGTCTACACGCTCGACCTGCACGGCGGCAAGGTCCAGCAATGGACGCGGGCCTTGGTCGACGGCATCGACACGACGCCGTTCCGCGAGGCCGAGATCATCAAGTGGAAGAGCTTCGACGGACTCGAGATCAGCGGTCTGATCAACCGTGCGCCGGCACGCTTCGCCGGCAAGCGCCCGGTGCTGATCAACATCCACGGCGGCCCCGAAGGCCAGGCCGGCATCGGCTTCCTGGGACGCAGCAACTACTTCATCGACGAACTCGGCATCGCCCTGATCCAGCCAAACGTGCGCGGCTCGAGCGGCTACGGCAAGACCTACATCTCGCTCGACGACGGCATGAAGCGCGAGGACTCGGTCAAGGACATCGGCGCGCTGCTCGACTGGGTCGCGACCCAGCCGGACCTTGATGCGAACCGCATCATGGTCACCGGTGGCAGCTACGGCGGCTACATGAGCCTCGCGGTCGCCACGACCTATTCGGACCGCATCGCAGCCTCGATCGACGTCGTCGGCATCTCTAACTTCACGAGCTTCCTGGAGCGCACCGAGACCTATCGCCGCGACCTGCGTCGCGTCGAATACGGTGACGAGCGCGACCCGGCGATGCGCGCGTTCTTCGACAGAATCTCGCCGTTGTCGAAGGCGTCGAACATCAGGAAGCCGCTGTTCGTCGTGCAGGGTCTCAACGATCCGCGCGTGCCGTATCAGGAGGCGGTCCAGATCGTCGAGAAGGTGCGCGCCAACCACATCCCGGTCTGGTATCTGCTGGCCGACAACGAAGGCCACGGCTTCGCGCGGAAGCCCAACGCGGACTTCCAGTTCTATGTGCAGGTGCTGTTCATGCAGCAGTTCCTGCTGCACTAATCTCGAAACAGATGAGGAGGAAGGCCGCTTGCAAGCGGCCTTTTTTATCGTGTGATACGCAAAAGGGAAAGCGATGCGAGGAGACATGCAACACAAGCCGATGGTCGTCAACGTCAGCGCCTACGAAGGCGGCAAGCGGCTGGGCGACATCACGGTCGACGAGATCAGCGAAGTCCTGGCGCGACCGCAGACCTTCGTCTGGGTCGGGCTGTACGAGCCCGACGAGGCGCTGCTGTCGAAGATGCAGGAAGAGTTCGGCCTGCACGAGCTCGCCGTCGAGGACGCGCGCAACGCGCACCAGCGCCCGAAGATCGAGACCTACGGCGGCTCGCTGTTCATCGTGCTCAAGACCGCGAACATGAAGGAGCGCCAGGTGGTGTACGGCGAGACCCACCTGTTCGTCGGTCCCAACTTCCTCGTGTCGGTGCGTAACGGCGAGTCGGCCGGGTACTCGGTGGTCCGCGAACGCTGCGAGGAAACGGCGGGCCTGCTGTCGAAGGGACCGGGCTTCGCGCTCTACGCGATCCTCGACTTCGTGACCGACAACTACCAGCCGATCATCGAGCAGTTCGAGGACGACTTCGACAAGCTCGAGGAAGGCATCTTTAAGAGCGACTTCGATCGTCTCGTGATCGGCCGCATTTATGAACTCAAGCGTCAACTGCTCGAGCTTCGCAATGCGGCATTGCCGGTCGGCGACATCGCCAGCGAGCTGATGCGCTTCCACGACGAGCTGATCCCGAAGGAACTGCGTGCCTACTTCCGCGACGTCAAGGACCACGTGGCGCGCCTGGTCGGGGTGGCCGACAACATGCGCGAGATGCTCAACTCCGCGATGCAGGTCAACCTGGCGCTGGTCGGCGTGAGCCAGAACGAAGTGGTCAAGCGACTCGCCGGCTGGGGCGCCATCCTGGCAGTGCCCACGGTGGTCTTCAGTCTTTATGGCATGAACTTCAAGACCATGCCCGAACTCAGCTGGCAATACGGCTATCCGACTGCGGTGGGCTTCACCGTCGTGGTCTGCGTGCTGCTCTACCGCCGACTGCAGAAGACCGGTTGGATCTAGCGCTCGTTCCACCACCCGCCTAGCGCCTGGAACAGCGCGACCGAATCGGTGAGGCGGGCGGCCTCGGCCTGGATGCGGGTCATCACGGCCTGGCGATACGCCCGCTCGGCGGTGACTACCGGCAGCACCCCGACCAACCCGCGTTGCGCTGCGCGTCGCTGACGTCGAGGCTGCGACGCGCGGCGCGTTCCGATGCGAGGGCGGTCACCAGCGTGCGACGGTCGGCCTCGATGGCGCCCAGCGTATCGGCCACGTTGCCGAACGCGAGCAGCACCGTGCGGCGGTACTGCGCGGCGGCCTGGTCGTCGTTCGCGCGGGCGGCACGCTCGCGATGCAGCAGGGCACCGCCATCGAACAGTGGCTGCGTGAGGTTGGTACCCAGACTCCAAAAACCGGTGCCCGCTGCGAACAGGTCGGCGAAGCGCAACGCGGCGCTGCCGCCACCGGCGGTCAACGTGAGGGTCGGCAAGCGATTCGCGATGGCGACGCCGATCCGTGCATTTGCCGCATGCAACTGCTCGGTCGCGGTGCGGATATCTGGGCGCTGCTCGACCAGATGCGACGGCAGGCTGAGCGGCAATTCGGCGGGCAACTGCAGTGCCATCGTCGAGGACTGCGCCTCGCTCGGTAGGTGACCGGTCAGCACCGCGACGAGATCGATCTGCTGCGCGACCTGCTTGTCGAGCGGCGGCAGTAACGCCTCGGCCTGCGCGAGCACCGTCTCCTGCGCGGCCACGTCGGCGGCGCCGAACTGGCCGAGTTCCTGGCCCCGCCGGAAGAGATCCAGCTGAAGACCGGCGGCCGCGATCATGTCCTGTGCGGCCGTCCGCTTGCGCCGTCAGCGACTCGACCTGTCGACGATTGAGGCCGAAGACGTCGGGCGCATGGCCGATCGTCAGCTGCGTCGTGTGCAGGTTAGAGATGTAGCCGTTCGAATCGAGCGGGCTCGCGAATGTCCCTGCAACCGACTGCCGGATCGGGCTCAACCCCGCCTCGACCATGGGGAAGAAGGCCCCGCGCTGCGCAAGCACCGCCTCGCGCGCGGAACGCAGCGCGGCCTCGGCCGCCTGCAGGTCGGGGCTGCTGGCGAGCGCAGCGGGCGTCGGTGCTGCCTCCGGCAGATAGCGATCGGTCGCAGGAGCCTTCGGCGCCTCGAAGTCCGGTCCCACGGCGCAGCCCGCGAGCAGCAACGTCAACAGCAGCGCCTTCATGTCGCTTTCTCCGGCTCGCGCAACTTCCTCTCGTGCCAGCGCTCGATCAGGTAATAAAACGCCGGCAACCACACGAGCGTGAGACCGGTCGCCGTCATCAGCACCGGCCGGAAGCGCTCGCTCGCACCGCGCACCACCGACTCCTTCAACGGCAGGTTCTCCTCGATCCGCAGCCGCGTCAGGTTGGAGACCATGATGATTCCGTTCATGACGCCCACCCCGAACAACGCGATGAAGCCGACCGCGCTCGACACGTTCAGCGTCATGCCACGCAGATGCAGCACCACCAGCCCCCCGAGCGCACCGAGCGGCGCCGCGAGCAGGATCAGCGCAGGGTGTCGCATGTTGCCGAACTGTGCGAACAGCAGCACGAACATGAGCACCAGCAACAGCGGCATGATCAGCAGCAGCCGGGCCTGCGCGCGCTGCTGGTTCTCGAACTGCCCGCCCACGCGAGATCGCGGCCGCGCAGGTTCAGCCGCACGGTCAGATGCCGCTTGCTCATCTCGCGCGTGCCGCCGTGATCTGCGCCAGCGTGACGTTGTACTTGATCAGCTTCTGCGGATCGAGCTGAAGGATGAACGGGGTCGTGATGCCGCCGAAGTTGGACACGTCCGCGAGCCCAGGCACCTGCTTGAGCCGCAGGATCACCTTCCAGAACTGCAGCGCCGAGGGATCCCGCAGCGAGCGCGTCTTCGATTCGAGCGTGTAGCAGTAGATCTCGCCGATCGGCGACGTCAGCGGATCGAGTCCGGACTGCGCGCCGTAAGGCAGCGTCACGCCGCCGATGCGTTCCTCCAGCCGCTGGCGCGACCAGTAGTCCTCGGCGCCGTCCTGGAACACCACCGTGATCGGCGACAGCCCGAAGGTGCTCTTCGCGCGCATCACGTACATGCCCGGCGTGCCCATGATCTCGCGCTCGAGGGGGATCGTGATCTGCTTCTCGACCTCCTCGGTCGCCAGGCTCGGCACCTGCGTGATGACCTGCGAGTTCGTATCGGCGATGTCGGGATAGGCCTAGAGCGGCAACTGGGTCTAGCAGTACGCGCCGTAGAGCGCGGCGACCGCGAACACCAGCCACGCAATGCCGCGTCGCTTGAAGCAGACGGTAACGAGCCGATCGATCATGGATCAGTCGTTCAACAAGACGCCGTCCTTGACGACCACGCGCACATCAGGCGCGAGGCCCTTCCGGATCTCGATGTCGCCGCCGACGCGCTGACCGAGTTGCACGACGCGCGGCTCGAAGACCCACGGCTGGACCTCGACGAACACACGGCTGTCGAAGCCGCTCTGGACCACGGCGGTGACCCGGACCAGTGAATCGTCGTGGGCCTTGCCGGCGAACGTCGCGTTGGCGAACATGCCCGGCCTCATGCGGCCGTCGCCATTCGCGAACAGCATGCGGACCTTGACGCGGCGGGTATCGGCGTCGAGTAGCGGACCGATCGAGCGGACCTTCGCGGCGGACGATTGGCCGGGGTAGGCATCGAGCGCGACCGGCACCGACTGACCGACGAAGACCTGCGCGAGGTCGTGCTCGTCGGTGCTGGCCGAAACGAAGACGCTCGACAGGTCGGCCACGGTCATCAACGGTGCGGTGAGGTCGTTCCAGTAGGCGCCGGCGGTGGCGTTCTGCTCGACCACGGTACCGGCGATCGGCGAGCGGACGATCGAGACGCGATCCGTCGATCGTGCGACCCGTCCCGAGCTACGTCAGTCGCGTGTCGGCTCGCGCCTGCGCGAAGTCGCTCTCCGCCTGCTCGTCATCGCGACGCGCCGCGATCTCGGAGGTACCGAGCGCGCGCTGTCGATCGAAGGCTGCCTGTGCGAGAGCGACCGCAGCCTTGGCCTTTTGCGCATCACTGACGGCCTGCACCAGGCCGGGCGATTCGAGCGCGTAGAGCACGTCGCCGAGCTCGACGCCATCGCCGATGTTCCTGCCCAGCCGCGTGACGCGAACCACCAGCGGCGGCAAGGCCTTGCAGAGCTTCGCGGGGTCGACCTCGACGACGGCCGGCAGCGAGAACGGGATCTCGACGCGACGCGTCGCGACCGTGTCGACGCGCATCGACGCGCCGTCCGGCACCACGATGCGGATGCCGTCGTGCGTCAGGACGGGACGCGCCGCGGCATCGGCATCGACACCCCTGGCTTTCGGACCGAACAGCCACCAGGCCACGACGATAACGATCGCGATCGACGCGACCAGGAAACGCATGGCGTTCGTGGACTTGTGATTCATGACGGATCCGACTTGATCGGGTACTGGGTCGTACTGGCGAGCGGATGCCGGCCCTCGTCGTCACTTCGCAGAGAGGCCGGCAAGACGGGCTCCGACGCAGCGCGGACGGGGCCCGATCTTCGAAAGTCGGCGGAAGATCAGGTCGTCGCGCGTCTAGACGGTGACAAATTGATGGTCCCTGACATCAAGATTGCATCAGAACGCCATGGCGGCGTCCTGGAGTCACGATCGTCAGACGGCGCGTCGGCGACGCAGTCCGAATGCGAGGCCACCGAGGCCCGTTGCGAACAACGCCAGGGTCTCGGGTTCGGGAATCGCCTTGATCGCACCGAACAGTCCGTTGGCCTCGTTGTTGATGCCGGCGTTGAAGTACAACGTGTTGGCATCACCACCGACGCCATTGCCGAACGCGATGCCCCACAGCCCGGAGTTGATGAACGGATTGCCGAGCTGGTCCGCGATCGTTCCGAGATAGGTACCGGTCAACGGGTTGAAGGCATTGATCTCCGCGACCGCGAAGCTGAAGTTGCCGACCAGGAGCGCGCCGCCGAAGCCGCCGAAGGTCGACGGCGCGACGGTGATTCCCCACGGCGAGGCCAGCTTGCCGCCGGCGATCAACGTTTCCTGCAGCACGCCGGCCGCATTGAAGATCGCGACCGCGCCCGATCCCTCGGCAGCCGAGAGCTGCGCATTGCGACCGGGTGCCGCGTAGGTCACGTAGACGTTCGCACCGATGGTCTGGACGTTGAACGGCACGAGGCCGGCCACCGCCGGATCGTGGTTGACGAAGCTCGTCGAGCTGATCAGGTTGAAGTTGCCATCAAAGACGTCGATCCGGTTCTGGGCACCGTTCGCCGCGTAGAGCCGGGGCGTGCCGCCGACGTTGGAGATTGCGAGGCCGGTGTACACGGCGCCAATGGTCGTCGCCTTGACCAGTGCGGTCGTGCCGGCTGGGCCGTTCCAGGCCGAGATGGTCCCGTTCAGGTTGGCGAAGATAAACGACGCCGGCGTGGAGCCGACGATGAACGCCGTGGTGCTGTTGTTGACCTGCCCGGTCGGGCCCTGGGGACCGGTCGCCGTGGTCGGAATGGAGACCGTCAGGGCGACTTTCGTGACGACGCCGTTGACGACGCGATAGAGGGTCGATGTACCCGTCCCCTGGTCGGATATCCAGAACGGGCCGGTCGCGCTGAACGACATGCCCCAGGGGTTCTTGAGGTTGGGGTCGGTGATCTGCGCGAGACCCGCCACGTCCGACACGAGATTGGTCTGCGAGTAGGGCGTCGCCAGGACGGCGGATGAGAGCAATGCGGACGCGATGAACGTCCCGACGACCAAGGCGATGCGATGCGGCTGCTTCATGTTCGCTCCTTCATGGGTGGTCCCTCCGACGCACGAAGGGACCACGCCTACAGCACGATGCGTGCCGCTTTCAGAAGAAGTCTTGTATACAGACAGTTAGCGGGCCGAGCGCTTTCCCTTTAAGCACGAAGTGTAAAAACAATCGACAGATCAATGGTTTATATCGTTTTCTCCGTACGCACGAGACGTTTTTTTATTCCACCCGCGATGAAATATTGATATGCCGGAATTAAAGAAGACATTGCGCGTTATGAACGATGCCTTTACGCCTCGACTACACACCCTGCTGGATCTCGCGGCCCCGCTTGACGAACTCGATCGTCTTCTCCTGCATGCCGACCTGCAGCGCCTTCTCTTCGGCCAGGCCGAGCTTGTCCGCGTAGTCACGCACGTCCTGCGTGATCTTCATCGAGCAGAAATGCGGGCCGCACATCGAGCAGAAGTGGGCGGTCTTCATCGCTTCCTTCGGCAGCGTCTCATCGTGGAACTCGCGCGCCTTGTCGGGATCGAGGCCGAGGTTGAACTGGTCGTCCCAGCGGAATTCGAAGCGCGCCTTGCTGAGCGCGTTGTCGCGGATCTGCGCGCCCGGGTGGCCCTTCGCGAGATCGGCCGCGTGGGCTGCGAGCTTGTACGTGATGATCCCGTCCTTCACGTCGTTCTTGTTGGGCAGCCCGAGGTGCTCCTTCGGCGTCACGTAGCACAGCATCGCCGTGCCGTACCAGCCGATCATCGCCGCACCGATGCCCGAGGTGATGTGGTCGTAGCCCGGCGCGATGTCGGTGGTCAGCGGCCCGAGCGTGTAGAACGGCGCCTCGCCGCACTGGTCGAGCTGCAGGTCCATGTTCTCTTTGATCAGGTGCATCGGCACGTGACCCGGGCCTTCGATCATCACCTGCACGTCGTGCTTCCACGCGACCTGCGTCAGTTCGCCGAGGGTCTTGAGCTCGCTCAGTTGCGCCTCGTCGTTGGCGTCGTAGATGCTGCCGGGACGCAGGCCGTCGCCGAGCGAGAAGCTTACATCGTAGGCTTTCATGATCTGGCAGATGTCCTCGAAGTGCTCGTAGAGGAACGACTCCTTGTGATGCGACAGGCACCACTTGGCCATGATCGAGCCGCCGCGCGACACGATGCCGGTCATGCGCTTCGCGGTCATCGGGATGTAGCGCAGCAGCACGCCCGCATGGATCGTGAAGTAGTCGACGCCCTGCTCGGCCTGCTCGATCAGCGTGTCGCGGAAGATCTCCCAGGTGAGGTCCTCGGCCTTGCCATCGACCTTCTCGAGCGCCTGGTAGATCGGTACCGTACCGATCGGCACCGGCGAGTTGCGGATGATCCACTCGCGCGTCTCGTGGATGTTCTTGCCGGTCGACAGGTCCATCACCGTGTCGCCGCCCCAGCGCACGGCCCAGGTCATCTTGTCGACCTCTTCGCCGATGCTCGACGTGGTGGCCGAGTTGCCGATGTTGGCGTTGATCTTCACGAGAAAGTTGCGACCGATGATCATCGGCTCGATTTCGGGATGGTTGATGTTGGCCGGGATGATGGCGCGTCCGCGGGCGATCTCGTCGCGCACGAACTCGGGCGTGATCTTCGCGGGGATGGACGCGCCGAAGGACTGGCCCGGGTGCTGGCGCATCAGCATCTCGGCCATCTTGCCGCCAGTCGGGCCGCACTCCATCAAGCTCTTCACGTACGCCTCGCGCTCGAGGTTCTCGCGGATCGCAATGTATTCCATCTCGGGCGTGACGATGCCCTGTCGCGCGTAGTGCATCTGCGAGACGTTGCGTCCGGCCTTCGCGCGCTTCGGCAGGCGATGCAGGTCGAAGCGCAGCTGCGCGAGCTTCGGATCGGCGAGGCGCTCCTGCCCGTAGCCCGAACTCGGCCCGCTGAGCTCCTCGGTGTCGCCGCGCTCGGCGATCCACGCAGCACGCACGGCGGGCAGCCCGGAGCGGATGTCGATCTTCGCGTTCGTGTCGGTGTACCGGCCACTGGTGTCGTAGATGTAGATCGGCGGATTGGGCTCGATCGACGCGGGCGCTGCGCCGTGGACATGGGGGCCGCCGAACACCGGGGTGTCGGACTGCTCGACCATCCGCATCGGCACGCGGATGTCCGGACGCGATCCTTCCACATACGTCTTGCGCGAGCGCGGCAACGGCGCCATCGCGGCCGAGTCGACGAGCGCGGTGGCGGCGGCGAACGGCGCATTCTTCGGCGCGGGTTCGGCAGGCGTGTGGTGGGACGAATCCAGGACTGCTGCGTTCATGAAGGCTCCAGATGAGGATGGGAGCCGAGACGGGAGTCTCCACGGCTCCCTACGGCGTGCTGATGATGGGTCCGGAATCGGTCTATCGATTCAGGCAGCGCGCCCAGGTTCGAAGGGTGTTTCTCGCGATGCCGTCGATCGAACTGCGATGACCGTGGCAAAGACCCCTGCGTGACCACCGAAAGGTAGGCGTTCGCCTTTCAAATAGCAAGCCGCCGGCAGTTGCCGTTCCGATCGTGGCGCGCTGGGTCGCTGATACCCCCGTCGCGCCCGCATACGCGGGAGACCAGTGTCTTTGCTCGGTGCCGATGCGTGCGCACGCCGCCGGGTTCCCGCGCGCGCGAGAATGACGGTGCTGGAGCGCTGCCTGGCGCGTCCTCATCCCGCACGCCCGGCCCATCTCCACAGGATGGCAGTGACCACCGGCATGGGCGATCGTTGTCGGGACGCCTCAATGGTTTGGTCGCGCAGGCGCTTCCGCCTATCCTTCGTCTCGAACCGCCGTCGGCAGACTCCGAATGACGCATATCCCCGGAGAGGCGCGTTTCGTCCGGCCGACATGCGCTTCGTCGCGCGAGGCTTGCGAGCGCATTGCACGCGAGGCGACAATCCGGCGCTGTTTTGAACAACGGCGCTTTCGAAGAACCCGCGGCCGCTACAGAAGCACACCGCAAGTACCCAGAAGACCCAGGCAATGAACCCACATCCGCTCAGCGACAACGCGGTCGAACGCGCCCGCACGAACATGATCGCGCAGCAGATCCGCACCTGGGACGTGCTGTCCCAGGACGTGCTCGACCTGCTGCAACTGGTCCACCGCGAACGCTTCGTGCCCGAGCCCTATCGGGCGCTGGCCTTCGTCGATACCGAGATCCCGCTGGTCATCGACGGCGAAGAAACCGGCGAGACGATGCTGCAGCCCAAGTTCGAGGCGCGCGTCCTGCAGGAAGTGGCCATCCTGCGTAGTGAGACCGTGCTCGAGATCGGCACGGGCTCCGGCCACATGGCCGCGCTGCTCGGCTGTTGCGCGACCAGCGTGGTCAGCGTCGAGATCGATCCGCGGCTTAAGGCTTTCGCCGACGCCAACCTGCAGCGCGCCGGCGTGAAGAACGTGCGTGTCGACCTCGGCAACGGTGCGAATGGCTGGCCGCTCGCTGGCGAGGTGGACGTGGTGATCGTGTCGGGCTCGCTGCACGCGCTGCCGAAGTCGCTGATGGAGCAGGTCCGCATCGGCGGCCGCATCGCCGCGATCGTCGGCGATGCACCCGCCATGACGCTGGTCGTCTGCCATCGCACCGGCGAGCAGGCGTGGAAGACCGTCACGATCTTCGAGACCGTGGTCAAGCGGCTGCGCGAGGCCCCGCACGTCTCGCACTTCGAGTTCTGATGACGGCTCGTTCGACGCGATGAACATCCAATCCCTGAACGCGCCCGCGCTGGCCGAGTGGCTCGCCGACCAGAACCGCGCCAGGCCGCTGCTGCTCGACGTGCGCGAGCCGTGGGAGTTCACCACCTGTCGTCTCGACGGATCGCAGTCGATCCCGATGAACGACGTGCCCGCGCGCCTCGCCGAGCTCGATCTCGACACGCCGATCGTCTGCATCTGTCATCACGGCTCGCGCAGCATGCAGGTCGCGGCTTTCCTGTCCGCCCGCGGCGCCTCCGACGTCCACAACCTCACCGGCGGCGTCGCCGCGTGGGCGCATCAGGTCGACCCGAACTTCCCGACTTACTGAGCACGACGATGCTTCCGTTCCCGATGACCCTCCTGGCTGCGTGATGCCCTCAGACCTGTTTCGAAATCCGCTAGTGCGATCCCGCGCCACGAGGGCCCCTGCGATGCGTCTCATCGTCATCGCGGCGCTGCTGACCGCCGGCAGTGCGCACGCCGCGGACCTGATCCAGACCTATCGCGACGCGGCCTCCAACGACGCCCAGTTCGCGTCGGCCCGCAACGCGCTGCTCGCCGGCCGCGAACGGATGCCGCAGGGCCTGTCGCTGCTGCTGCCGCAGATCAGTGCCGGCGGGTCCTGGTCGCGGGCCAACACCGAGATCAACCAGCCGCAGCCGTTCGGAGGCTTCAGCGCGACCTACAACCAGCGCGCCTATTCGGTGTCGCTGACGCAGCCGCTGTTCCGCTGGAGCAACTACCAGCAGTACCAGCAGAGCAAGCTCAGCGTGCTGCTGTCCGAAGCGCAGTTCGCGCAGGCCCAGCAGGACCTGATCGTGCGCGTGGTGCAGGCCTACACCGACGTGCTCTACGCGCAGGACAGCATCGCGTATATCGTCGCGCAGAAGGCCGCCGTCACCGAGCAGCTCGCCGCGGCCAAGCGCAACTTCGACGTCGGCACGTCGACCATCACCGACACCAACGAGGCGCAGGCGAAGTTCGATCTCGCGGTTGCGCAGGAGATCCTTTCGCGCAGCAACCTCGACATCGCGCTGGCGGCGCTCCAGCAGATCATCGGACGGACGCCGGCCAACCTCGCGCCGCTGATGCCCGACCTGGACCTGTTCCAGCCCGAGCCGAGCACGATGGATCCGTGGGTGTCGTCGGCCGAGCAGCAGAACTACGTCGTCGCACAGAACCAGGCGAACCTCGAGATCGCGCGGCGCCAGATCGAGGTCAATCGCTCCGGCCACTTCCCCACCGTGGACCTGGTCGCCTCGCGCACCTACAACTACACACCGCCGATCGTCTCGTCGGTCAGCTCGCAGACCAACAACGCGATCGGGGTGCAGCTCAGCGTTCCGATCTTCTCGGGGGGCTACACGTCGTCGAAGGTCCGCGAAGGCATCGCCCTGAAGGACAAGGCCGAGAACGACCTCGACTTCTCGCGGCGCTCGGCGGCCCAGAGCGCACGCACGGCCTACTTCGGCGTGACTAGCGGCCTCGCGCAGATCAAGGCGCTGCGGGCGGCCGAGTTCTCGAGCAAGAGCGCGCTGGACTCCAACCGGCTCGGGTACCAGGTGGGTGTGCGGACCAACATCGACGTGCTGAACGCGCAGCAGCAGCTCTATTCCACGCAGCGCGACCTGGCGCGCGCTCGCTACGACACGATCCTCAACGGCCTGCGGCTCAAGTCGGCGGCCGGCACGCTGACCGAAGCCGACCTCGTGCGCATCAACGTCCTGCTGGTGCACTGAGCGGCACGGTCTTTCTTCTGGCGTCGGCCGGGAATGAAGCACGCTCTGAAGGCGTTCGCTTCATAGTCCCGCTTCGGGCACATCCCGTCTCCAGAGGAAAATATGAAAATTCATGCAATCGGTCTCGCCCGAAACACCTCGCGCCTCGTCGCCATGCTGTCGGCGTCGCTCGTCCTCGCCGCCTGCGCGGGCATGCCCGCCAAGATCGCCGACGGCGCGCTGACCGATGCCTCCGGCAAGACGCTCTACACTTTCGACAAGGATGTCGCGTCCAGCGGCAAGAGCGTCTGCAACGGACCGTGCATCGCCAACTGGCCTGCCTTCACCGCGCCGGCCGATGCCGCCGCTTCGGGCGACTACACGGTCGTGACGCGCGACGACGGTGGCAAGCAGTGGGCCTTGAAGGGCAAGCCGCTGTACACGTTCGCCAAGGACACGAAGCCGGGCGACAAGACCGGCGACGGCTTCGCCGGCAACATCTGGCACGTCGCCAAGCCCTGATCGCGTCCACTCCGTGAGCTTCAGCGGCGAAGAATTGGAGGCGCTGATCCCGCGCCTGCGCCGCTATGCGCACGCGCTGGCGCGACATCCGGTGCGCGCCGACGACCTGGTGCAGGACGCGCTCGAGAAGGCTTGGTCGCGACGTCGCCAGTGGCAGCCGGGCACCGACCTGCGGGCCTGGCTGTTCACCATCCTCCACAACACTTTCATCAGCGAACTGCGGCGCTTCACCGTCCGCGGCTACGACGCCGACACGATCGACGGCACCGACCAGGCCGCGTCGAAGATCCCGGTCGCCGAGAGCGTCAACAGCCAGGTCGGCGTGATGCTCGACATCGAGCGCGCCCTCGCGGCGCTGCCGGTCGAGCAGCGCGCCGTGGTCCTGCTGGTCGGGCTCGAGGACCTGTCGTATCGCGAGGCCGCGGAGGTGCTGGGCATTCCGGTCGGCACCGTGATGTCGCGGTTGTCGCGCGGTCGTGCGCGGCTGCGCGAACTGATGGACGGAATCCAGTCGCCCCGTCGCGACGTAACCCAGACCGGCGACCCCACCGCATCGCTCAAAATCGTATGCTGACCTCGACCATGAATCTCACCTACGACCGCTTCCGCCTGCATGCCTACGTCGACGGCGAACTGACGCCCGACGAGGTCGCAGACTTCGAGCGGCTGCTCGCGAAGGACCCGGAGGCGATGGCCGAAGTCGCCGCGCTGCGCGCCCAGAACCACGCGATGCACGCCCGCTACGACGAGCTGCTCACGGCGGTTCCCGACCCGACGATCACACGTCTGCGTCGCGGCGGCTGGGCCATGCCGTCTGGTGGGCGGGTCGGCTGGGCGATGGCGGCTACGGTCCTGCTCGCCATCGGGCTCGGTGCCGGATGGATCGTGCGCGGGCAGTCCGACCAGGGTGCGGCTCTCGCGAATCGCTCGAACGACACCCTCGCGACCGAGGGACGACTGCAAGCCTTCGTGCGGACCGCGACCGTCTCGCATGCGGTCTTCGTGCCCGAGATCCGTCATCCGGTCGAGGTCGCGGCGGCCGACGAGGCGCATCTCGTCATGTGGCTGTCGAAGCGTCTCAACGCGCCGCTAGTGGTGCCGCATCTCGGCGACGTGGGCTGGGACCTGCTCGGCGGACGATTGCTGCCCGAGCAGAGCGGACCGGTCGCGCAGTTCATGTACCAGGACCACGACGGTCGGCGCATGACGCTGGCGGTGTCGAAGAGCGTGGCCGGCAAGTCCGCGCCTTCGAATCCAACGCCGCCGCCGGCGGCGTTCCGCATCGCCGAAGAGAACGGCAGCACGGTCTTCTACTGGACCGACGCCGACTACGCCTATGCGCTGACCGGCAAGCTGACGCGCAACGAGATGACCGCACTCGCAAGTCGCGTCTATCGACAGCTCGATCGCTGATCACGGGCGCGTGGCACAGTGGCGGCCCCGCTATCCACTTCCCGCCCCATGAACATCGCCGACCTCCGCACCGTCTATCGCCGCGCCACGCTGAGTGAAGGCGATGTCGATGCCGATCCCTTCGTGCAGTTCCAGGGATGGCTCGACCAGGCGATCGCCGCGCAGGCGCTCGAACCCACCGCGATGACGCTGGCTACCGTCGATGCGAACAGCCGGCCCTCGGCCCGCGTCGTGTTGCTGAAAGGTCTCGACGTGCAACAGCCGCCCGCGGGCGCATCGGGGCGCGGCTTCGTCTGGTTCACCAACTACGACAGCCACAAGGGGCACGACCTCGCGAGTCACGCAGACGCCGCGCTGTGCTTCTTCTGGCCCGAGCTCGAACGCCAGGCGCGCATCGAAGGCCGCGTCGAGAAGGCGACGACCCAGGAATCGGACGATTACTTCGCGTCGCGGCCGGTCGGCTCACGGCTCGGCGCATGGGCCTCGCCGCAGAGCGAGGTCGTCGCCTCGCGTGAAGCGCTCGAAGCGCGCGAGCGGGAGATCCGCGAACGCTTCGACGTGCCGGCCGACGCGAAGGAGGCCACCTTCCCGCGGCCGCCGCACTGGGGCGGCTATCGACTCGTGCCGACGCTGATCGAGTTCTGGCAGGGCCGGCCGTCGCGGCTGCACGACCGCATCGTGTTCACGGGCGGCGACGGGCGCTGGACCGTCACGCGTCTTGCGCCCTGACCGGACCTAGCGGAACTCGCTCCAGCTTTCAACCCTCGTTCGCGGCCAGCCGCTCGTGCAGGAGATGCACCTGCACCTTGCCCATCGCGTTGCGCGGCAGGCCGTCGATGAACACGATGCGCTTCGGATGCTTGAAGCGAGCCAGCCGGTCGGTGAACGCCGCGGCGATCGTGGCCTCGTCGAGTCGAGCGCCCTCGGTACTGCTCCCGCGCACGACGAACGCCGCAGGAACCTCGCCCCATTGCTCGTCGGGCGTTCCCACGACGGCCGCGTCGCCCACGCCTGCGATGGACAGCAGCACGTCCTCGATCTCCACGGGGTAGACATTTTCGCCGCCGGTGATGATCAAGTCCCGGTTGCGACCGACCACCTCGAGGCAACCGTCGGCATCGAAGCGGCCGAGGTCGCCGGTCGCGAACCAGCCCTCGCGAAAGCCCGTGCTCACGGGCTCACGCCAGTAGCCCTGCATCAGGTTGGGTGCGCGCACGGCGATCTCGCCGACCGCTCCCGTAGCCACGTCGGCGCCGTCCGCATCGATCAGCCGCACCGAGTCTGGAAAGCATGGCCAGCCCGCGAAGCCGGGCTTGCGGCGCGCATCGACGGCCTTCAGCGCGACCGTGACCGGACCGGTCTCGGTGCTGCCGTAGATCTGGCCGAGCGGCACGTGGCGCGCGTGAACGGCATCGATCAGCTTGCGCGGGATGGTCGACGAGCCCGTCATCAGGATGCGCAGGCACGACAGGTTGGAATTCCCCCAGTCGCGATGCGCGATGGCCGCACGCAGCGTCGCCGGGACCATCAGCGTCAACGTCGGTCGCATCGTGGCGATCGCTTCGAGCCACGCCTTGGCATCGAAGCGCGGATGCAGCACCAGCGAGGCACCGACCAGCAACGCCGGCAAAGTCTGGATGCAGAGACCCCCGACATGGAACAGCGGCAGGACAGTCAGCACGCGGTCGTGGCGATCCATGTCGTGTGCGGCGATGGCGGCACTGGCGTTGGCCAGCAAGGCGCCGTGCGTGTGCAGCGCACCCTTCGGCGCGCCGGTCGTGCCGGAGGTGTAGATCAGCAGCAGCGGCACGTCGGGTCCGACCGGCTCGACGTCCGTGTCGACCAACGGCGCGTCCGCGACGAGGTCATCGATGGCGCGCAGATCGACGGCGACCGACACTCCTTCGATGACCGCCGTGCCGATGTCGCGGTGGCCGGCGTCGGTGACCAGTGTATGGAGTTGCGCGTGCGTCGCGATGTGGACCAGTTCCGTGACGGCGAGGCGCGTGTTGAGGGGCACGAACACGGCGCCGATGCGGGCCAGCGCGAACAGCAGCATCAGTTCTTCGACGCGATTCAGGCCGAGATAGCCGACCCGATCGCCACGGCGTACCGACCAGGCGCCTCGCAACGTTCGCGTCGCGGCGAAGATCGCGGTCCTCAGCTCGCCGCGCGTCAGGGTCGCGCCTTCGACATGGATCGCGACTCGTCCCGGGTCCCCCTCGGCGATAGCGTCGAGCGCAGCGGCGAGGTTCATCGCGAAGCGCTCAGTCCTTCTCGCCGGGCTCGTACAACGCCTCGCGGCCGATGCGGTCCATGCACAGCTCGGCGGTCCACGGCAACATCAGCGACCCGCAGCGGCTGTCGCGATAGAGGCGTTCGAGCGGCAGGTGCTTGAGCATCGACTGGCCGCCGCAGGTCCGCAGCGCCAGACGCGCGATGTCGTTGGCGCCTTCCATCACCGTGTAGTGCGCGGCATAGAGGCGCAGGCGTTCGTCCTTCGACGGATTGGGCTTCGCTTCGAGGATCGTGCGCCAGAACATCGAGCGCATCGCCTCGAGCTGGATGCGCATCTGCGCGACCGCGATCTGCTTGGTCGGGTACTGACGACGCTTGACCGGCGGCTCGCCCTCGACCTCGCCGCGCAGGTACTTCACGGTGAAGTCGTAGGCCGCGTTGGCCACGCCCAGATAGGTCGGCGACAGCGTGAAGAACATGTGCGGCCAGGTCTGGGCGGCGCGGTAGTAGAGCCCGCGTGGCAGGAGCTGCTCTTCGTCGGGCACGAACACGTCCTTGAACGTGATGTTGCGCGAGACCGTGCCGCGCATGCCCATCGGATCCCACGTACCTTCGATCGTCAGGCCCTCGCTGGTCGCAGGCACAGCGATGTAGAGCGTGTCGCGCATGTCGAGCGGTTTGGTCTCGTGCGTGCTCGCGTCGTCGATCGCCTCGGTGCAGAGGATCCCGTAGTAGTCGGCGGCACCGGACAGGCTCGCCCAGATCTTGCGGCCGTCGATGACCCATCCCGAGACACCGTCGCGCGTCTCGCGGCGCGCGGTGGTCCCGAACGGCGCGCGACCCGCGGCGGCGGCGCTGCCTTCGGAGAACGGCTGTGCGTAGAGCTGGCCCCGCTCGACGACGCGTGCGAAGTGCCGGTCGCGACGCCGCTCGTGTTCGGCACGCTGGTCGCCATCCATCGTCAGCGCCTCGGCCAGCGAGCCGATCCACAGCGTCGAGCAGCTGTGCATGTTGAAGGTCAGTGCCGTCGCGCCGCAGAAGCGGCCGAGCTCGGCGGCGACCATGCAATAGGTCGCATAGTCGGCGCCCTGCCCGCCTTGCGACTCGGGGATGCAGAGCGCGAGCAGGCCGGCCTCGCGCAGGTCCTGGTAGTTGACGAAGGGGAAGGTCGCGGTGTCGTCCCATTGGTGGGCGCGCGGCGCGAACTTCGTGCGACCGAGTTCGTGCGCGATCGAGAGGAGATGCCGTTGACGGTCGGTCAGCGGCGTGACCCCGATGGCCGGTACGAAGGAGAGATCGCTCATGACGTCGTCGCCACCCGGCGCAGAAAGGCGAGCAGCACATCGTTGAAAGCGGCGGGCCGCTCGAACGTCATCAGGTGCCCGCAGCGCTCGAGGCACACGTAGTCGGCCAGCGGGATGCGCTCGGCCATGCCCTTCATCACCGACGGCGGCGCGTTGCGGTCGTCGCTGCCGGCGACCAGCAGGACCGGCATCGTCAGCGCAGGAAGATGGGCGCGACGGTCGAAGCCCATCAATGCCTGCAACGCCTGTCGATAGCTCTGCGGCGGGACAAGCGACATCACGTCGATCGCCTCCTTGCGCGCGCTGTCGGAAGCCTCGCTCGCCACCATCAGCGCGACCAGTTGCGTCGCGAGCTCGGTCATCGATCGTCCCGCATCGAGCGACGCGGTGCGCTCCTCGACGAAGCGACGCTGCCAGTCGCCGTCGGCCTTGCCGAAGGCCGGACTGGTGCCTGCCAGCACCAGTGCGGCAATCCGTCCGGGCGCTCGCGCCGCGACCTCCTGCGCGACCATGCCGCCCATGCTGTGACCTACCAGCACCAGCCGCTCCGGATCGAGCACGGCTATCAGTTCGATGCACTCCTCGGCGAGCGTCTCGAACGTGTACGGATCGACGATCGATGAATGGCCGTAGCCCGGCATGTCCCACGCGACCGCATGGAAGCCCGCTTCCGCCAGCGGCTGCATCTGATGGGCGAACGCCTGACGACCGCCGCCGATGCCGTGCAGCATCAGCACCGTGGTCGCGCCGCCGCCCCGCTCTTCGAAGTAGGGCACGGCCGTTACCGGGGTCAGCATCATGTCGTCACCTCGTGGTCCACCAGGTTGCCGCGCTCGACCACGACCCGGCCGTCGAGCGTGATCGTGCAGTGACGCATCGGCAGGTCGAAGTGCGCGAGCGTAGGGCGACCCGCCACTTCGTTGGCGCCGGTCGAGAACAGGAAGTTGCCGGCGAACGCCCGCAGCTCGGTGCCGTTGCAGTCTCGCTTGTCGTAGAAGGCGAGCGAGTCCCAGCGTGCGTTGCGGTTGAGGCCCCAGCCGACATGCGAGACGGCGTAGGCGTTGCGGTTGCCTTCGAGCTTTTCCCACGAGCGCCAGTAGCCGCGCATCAGATCCGCGTCGACGCCGTCGCCCTCGATCGCGACGATGCCGTCGTCCTCGATCGCCAACACAATGCGGTCACGCAGATAGGACTTGAAGGCGAGGTTGATGTCGCCGGGTGCGAGCACCAGCGTGCCGGCGATCGTGTGGGCCGCGGGGAAGGCGAGGCACAGGCCGCCCGGCCAGTGCGAGACCTGGCCCGGCTTCGCGCAATAGCCCCACACGCCACCGACCTTCGCTCCTGCGAGGCGGACGGTGAGGTCGCTGCCGGCCTCCGACGTGACCCGCATTTCGGACGCGGCGCGAAGGCGCTTCATGTCCGCGCGGACGGCGGCCTCGATCGCATCGTCGGGCATGCAGCGCTCGAGGATCTCGGGGTGCTCGTTCGAGATCATCAGCAGACGCGCGCCACCCGCGAGGATGGCCGGTAGTTCGGGCGCGTGGAGCATGCCTTCGACCGTGCAGTCGACCACCAGCGTCGACGTCGCAAGCGCGGCGACGACAGGTGCCAGGTGACCGATCGCGTCGGACGCACCGGTCGAGCGGATGGGGATCGATCCCGTCGACGCGGGGGTGGGCATGACGATGCGGAAGACGCGGGCACTGAGCTGTCCCGCGGCGAGTTCGGCGAGCTCGACCAGCACTGCGCGCGATTGCGATTCGGACAGGATCGCGACGACGTCGCCGGGACCGATCGCGCAGCGCCGCAACACCGCGACGAAGGCCGCGACCCAGCGCGCCTCGACGCGCTCAACGAGCATCGGTTGCTTCCGCAGGCACTCTCGCAGTGACTTTTCTACTCAGGCGTAAAGTCGCTGGTCGCGCATCCATGGTCGCCGGTCTTCTCATCGCTCGCGAAGGTTGATCATCGGTGCCCGGGAACGATACGCCCGCGGTGGGGACGACCGCAATATCAGGCACCTTACGTGCCTCATTCCACCGCTCTATCCTGATCGATATTAGATGAATTTTCATATAAATCCAATGTTCATGCCGAACACGAAGACGGTCTTCGCCGGGGACCCGCGATGACCACGTCGCTGATCGCCCAGCCGAACGAAGGTGAGGTCGCGCGGCGGCCCGACTTCGACAGCAGCCACTTCCGCGGCGCGCTCGGGCAGTTCGCCACCGGCGTCACCATCATCACGACGCACGCCATCGATCGCGACGGAAATCCGCAGCTGCTCGGCTTCACGGCCAACTCGTTCAACTCGGTGTCGCTCGATCCACCGCTCGTGCTGTGGAGTCTCGCCCTCGCCGCGGCGAGCCTCGCGGTGTTCCTCGACAACTCGCACTACGCGGTCAACGTTCTGGCCTCCGACCAGATCGAGTTGTCGCGTCGCTTCAGCACGCGCAGCAGCACCAGCATCGCGAGCCTGGCCAGCCGCTTCGACGGCATCGCCTGGCGCGAGGGATTTCGCGGGGCGCCGATCCTCGACGGCTGTTGCGCCTGGTTCGAGTGTTTCAACCGCAGCCGCTACGAGGAAGGCGATCACGTCATCTTCGTCGGCGAGGTCGAACGCTGCGACTTCAGCACGCGCGAGCCGCTCGTGTTCCAGGGCGGCAACTATCACATGACCCAACCGCATCCCGATCGGTAACGCACCGGTCCGACGCTTCTTCCGGAATCTCCATGCCCCGCATTCCCTACATCACCGATGAACAGGCCGGCGATACGCCGCTGGTGGCCGCGATCAGGCAGCGACGCGGCGGCGGCCTGCTGAACCTCGATCGACAACTGCTGCACAGCCCCGCGTTCGCGCAGGGATGGAACGCGATGCTCGGCGCAGTACGGACTGGCCTCACCGTCGACCCCAAGCTGCGTGAGCTGGCGATGTGCGTCGTCGCCATCATGAACACGGCCGAGTACGAGTACATCCATCACGCGCCCGAGTTCGTAAAGGCCGGCGGCAGCGAGGCGCAGATCCTCGCGGTCAAGCACATGGAGTCGGTGGCGATCGACCCGTCGCTGTTCGACGAGCTCGAGAACGCGACGATCGCGTTGAGCATGCAGATGACCCGCATCGTCGAGGTCGAGGACACGACCTTCGCGACGCTCCATCGACTGCTCGGTAGCGCACAGACCGTCGAATTGGTCGGCGTCGTCGCCGCCTACAACATGGTGTCGCGCTTCCTAGTCGCGCTCGGCATCGAGCCCGAGTGACTGGGTCGGCCCGCAAGATGCCCCGAGCGGATGCGTGGGCGGTCGACGACTACCTCTCCTATCTGCTCGCCCGCGCGAGCCACATCGTCGCTTCGGAGTTCCATCTTGAGGTGCGGGCCGCCGGGCTGACGGTGCTCGAGTGGCGCGTGCTGGCGACGCTCGCCGATGGTCGGCCGCACAGCGTCGGCGAACTCGCGTCGATCGCGCTGGCGCAGCAGTCCACCGTCACAAAGCTGCTCAAGCGCATGGGGGCCGAGGGCCGCATCGCGCGCAGCGATGGCGAGGTCGATCGGCGGCAGTCGCTGGTGCGCATCACTGCGACCGGCCGCCACGCGCTCGGCACGCTGCTGTCGCGCTCGAAGCGTCACGAGCGTTCGGCGGTCGAGCGTCTCGATGCGTGTGAGGCGGCGGCGCTGAAGAGCGCCTTGCGAAAGTTGATCTCTAGCGGTTGAAGCCCGAGCCCCGCGCCGGTCGACTGGCCAGGTGGATGCCGAGCAGGATGAAGGCCAGACCCGCCGCGTGATACCACTGCGGCCACTCGGACAGCAGCAGCGCCGACAGGATCGCCGCGAACACCGGCGCGAGATTGGCGAAGAAGATCGGCAGCGTGGCGCCGGTCCGTGCGACGCCGCGATCCCACATCAGGTAGCCGACCAGCGACGGCAGCACCGCCACGTAGGCCAGCACCCACGCGGCGGCGGGCGTGTCGAAGCGCGACATCTTGCCGAAGACCTGCCACTCGACCAGCGCGCACGCCACGCAGAAGATCGATCCGAGAGCGATCTGCGCGAACAGCAGGACCATCGGCGGCAGCGGCGGCCGGCGCGTGCGGAGCAGCCAGGTGTAGACGCTCCACAGGGCTGAAGCCACGAGCATGAACAGATCGCCGGGCACGAAGGTCAGCGTCAGCAGGCGCGCAAAGTCGCCGTGGACCAGCACCAGCAGCACCCCGACGATCGAGACCGCGGCGCCGAGCGAGCGGCGCCGGTCGATGCGCTGTCCGAAGAACAGGGCTCCGAAGCCCAGCGCGAAGATCGGCGCCGACGCCGCGATCAGCGTGACGTTGGGCGCGGTGGACGTGGTGAGCGCGAGGTACTGCAGCGCGTTGTAGGTGCCCATGCCGCAGACGCCGAGGACGGCGATCACGAGCCATTCGCGCCGCATCACGGCGGCGTGCGGACGCAGGTCGCGCCACACGAACGGCAGCAGCAACAGGCCGGCCAGCAACCAGCGCAGAGCGTTGAGCGCCATCGGCGCGATCAGTCCGGCTGCGTAGCGTCCGACGACGGCGTTGCCGGCCCAGAACAGCGGCGGCAGGACGAGCAGGGCGAGGGTGGTGGCGTCGAAGCGTGCCTGACGCTGCATGACAGGACCGGATGGGAAAGGCGCGCGACTATAGCAACCGCCCTTCGAGCCCCATCACCGCAGGCGCGGATCGTTCCCGTAGAACTCCTGCAGCAGGAAGGCCTCGAGCTCCTTCTGGTCCTTGGGGCGCGCCGACATGATGATGCTCTTGCCCTTGAGTCGATACGAGTACCACTCGAAGTCGCCGGGCTGCTGCTCGCGGATGATCTCAATCATCTGACGGATCACGGCGAGCTGGATCGTCGGGTTGTTGCCGATCTTGACCTCGTAGGTCTTGCCGAGCTTGCGACGGAAGTCGCGGTTCCAGCCGTTGAACACGAACTCGGCATCGCTCGAGCCGGTGCGCTTCATCTCGAAGATGCCGCCCGCCTCGCTCTGGTCCTGGCCCGGGCTCGACGAGCGCTGCTGGGCAGCGATGTTGGCCTTCGCGATGCGACTGGCACGCTGGTCGTCGCTCTCGAGCACTTCGTCCGGAGCGCCGCCGTTCGCGGCGCGACGCGCTCGCTGATTCGCGGCGAGACGCTCGGCGAAGTCGTCGGTGGTCGGCACGACCGGCTGGGGTGTCTGCGCGGCCTCCGGCGTCGGCGGCTGCACGGTCGTCGGCGGCGGGATCACGAACGGCGGCGTGCGCCCGTTGGTGATCGCGATCTGCGACTGCGATCGCGGCGGCGAGGGCCGCGTCTTGGGGGCGGGCTTGGGCGGTGTGGGTCTCGGCGTATCGACCGCGGCCTCCTGCTTCTGCTGCGGCGCCGGCGGCTGCGGATTCGACTGCGCGATGGTCACCGAGAGCGGGCCGATCTCGTCGGCCGGCGCCTTCAGTTCCTGGTCAACCTTGCTCATCATCGGCACGAACAGGAGCGCGAAGTGGACGAACAGCGACAACACCACGGCGACCGAGATCGCCCGGATCGTGATGCGGTCATAGTGCTTCGGTCCCTCGCCGTCGAGCGCAGGCTCGGGCGACGGCGGTACGACGACCTCTTCCTCGGCGTCCGGGGAAGGGTTG
Source organism: Betaproteobacteria bacterium (assembly GCA_025356395.1). Classification (GTDB taxonomy): domain Bacteria; phylum Pseudomonadota; class Gammaproteobacteria; order Burkholderiales; family Burkholderiaceae_D; genus CAHJXF01. The sequence continues at coordinate 83,735 of JANXTA010000064.1, read as the reverse complement.
TGTTTGGGACCGGGAAAAGCGAGGACCTTCAAAGGCGGAGTTCCAGCTGAGAGAGGTTCAGGAGGCGGTTTTCAGCGCGGCGACGGCGATCGGGCGCGCCCGATCGGGCGTCGCGGACAGATTATCGGGTCCGACGACCTCTGCACGATGCAGGTGCAGCAACAAGCGAGGGTGCGGCGCAACACCTTTTGCGGGGTCGGCCTCGGGGCTGTTGTCGTAGAGCCGTGAGGCCGCAAGACTCGGCAGGAGTTCGATCAGGTTGAGACGGCTGCGCCGGTCACGGCGCCTGATCTCCGTTTCGGCGATCCCGCTGGGGGCAGCGCCAACCAGCATACCCGGCAGGTGGTGCGCGTCGAGTTTCGACTCGAACGCGTGGGTCCGGCCTCCGGCGATCGCGCGCTGGAGCAGGCGTTCGTTCTGCTGACCAGCGAGTGCGTCGGCCTGGCTGCGCCCCAGCCTCGAATCGGCGTGCATCAGGCGCAGCGCGGCATCGACCGGATCGAAAGAGTCGACACCTTGCGCGCGCAGCGGTGTGCGAGGTAGCAGGCTTGGCACCTGCTGCCTTGACCGCGGCACAACCGAGCACCGCCGGTTTGGCGTCGAACGCCGCTGCCAGGCCCTTGCGGGTCTGCAAGCGCTCGACCAGGCCATCGAACTCAGCATCGGGCACGTCGAGCGCCTGCATCCGCGACTGCGCAAGCGACTGGAACTCCGCGAACGACAGCAGCACGACGCGCGGCGCGTCGTGGCGCGTGATCGCGACCGGCTCGCCACCCGCGACGCGGTCGAGCATGGTGCCGAAGGCGTTCTTGACGTCGGTCGAGGCGGTGCTCGGGATATCGACCAGTTCGCCAAGGCTGTTGCGGAAGGTCAAGGAGGACACGGCGGCTCCGCGGGCAAGCGTTCGAAAGGAGGCTGCTGAACCGGACGTTTCGGCCGGAATGGCCAGTCTCGGCACGAAAATCGCAATCCGAGGAAGCTTACCTGGCCGCAGCAGCGGCGTTCTGTCGGCGCAGCGGGCGAGCGGGGGGAAAAGCTGTCACAAAGTTCGTGCGTTCTTACACGGCGTGTCGCGATCGCTTCAGATCGGCCTCCTTGCATCGGCCGCCTTCTTCGCCGCGTCCTCGCGGGCACGCTTCGCCAACGCGTAGGCCTGCTGCGCGCCCGGCACGTACTGTGCGGGCCAGGTCGCGCCCTCGTAACCGGCCTCGGTCGCCGCGTGCAGCGTGAAATAGGGGTCCGCGAGATGCGGCCGCGCGAGCGCCACGAGGTCCGCACGACCCGAGGCCAGCAGCGTGTTGACCTGGTCCGCAGTCGTCACCGCACCGACCGCCATCGTCGCGATGCCGGCCTCGAGCCGCACCTGCTCGGCGAAGGTTGCCTGATACATGCGCCCGTAAACCGGCTTCGCGGCCGGATCGGTCTGCCCGGTCGACACGTCGATCAGATCGCAGCCGTGAGCCTTGAAGGTCCGGGCGATTTCGACCGTATCGGCCGCGCTGGTACCGCCTGCGATCCAGTCGGTGGCCGAGAGGCGAACGCTCATCGGCTTGTGTTGCGGCCACGCGGCGCGCACCGCGTCCCACACCTCGAGAGGCCAGCGCAGGCGGTTGGCGAGGCAGCCGCCGTAGGCATCGTCGCGCTGGTTGGTGATCGGCGAGATGAAGCTCGCGAGCAGGTAGCCGTGCGCCATGTGCAGCTCGAGCATGTCGAAGCCGGCCTCGTCGGCGAGCCGCGCCGATGCCACGAACTGGTCGCGGATACGGTCCATGTCCTTCGGCGTCATCACGCGCGGCATCGCATTGACGCCCTCGCGATACGCGATCGGCGACGGCGCGAAGAGTCCCCAGTTGGGTCCGTGCAGCACCTCGTCGAGCGGCCGGTCCATCTTTTCCCAACCGACCTGCGTGGAGCCCTTGCGACCCGCGTGCCCGAGCTGCAGGCACAGCTTGGCGTCGCTGTGACGGTGGCTGAAGTCGACGATGCGCTGCCACGCGACGGCCTGCGCATGCGTCCAGATCCCCGTGCATCCCGGCGTGATGCGCGCGTCCGATGACGGGCAGGTCATCTCGATGAACACCAGCCCCGCACCGCCTAGCGCACGCGTCGTGTAGTGGACGAAATGCCAGTCGTTGGGCAGGCCGTCGACCGCCGAGTACTGCGCCATCGGCGATACCACCACGCGGTTCTTCAGCTGCATGCCGCGCAGCATCAGCGGCGAGAACAGCGGCGGCGCTTTGAAGTCGGCGGGCAACGCGACACCGAACTCGGCGGCCCGGCCGCGGTTCCACCAGTCTTCGACCTCGTCGACCAGCCCGGCATCGCGCACGCGCAGATTCTCGTGCGTGATCTGCTTCGAGCGCGACAGCAGCGAGTAGTTGAACTGGATCGGCTCCATGTCCCAGAAGCGCTGCACGTTCTCGAACCACACGAGGCTGACGTTGGCCGAATGCTGGATGCGACCGACCTCGTCGCGCCGCCCCGCCTCGTAATGCGCGAGCGCATGCCTGAGGTCGTCGGGCTGCGCCACGACGGCCGCATGCAGCGCGATCGCGTCTTCGAGCGCGAGCTTGGTTCCGGAGCCGATCGAGAAGTGCGCGGTGTGCGCCGCATCGCCGAGCAGCACGACCTGCGTGGTGCGACCGTTCGCCTGCTTGACCGCGTGATGCCAGGTCTTGCAGCGGATGGTCGGGAACTGGCGCCAGTGCGAACGGTTGGTGAGCACTGCATGACCCTGCAGGTCGTCCGCGAACAACTGCTCGACGAAACGCACCGTCGCGACCTCGTCGGTCGCCGACAGGCCCGAGGCCCTGAAGGCTTCGTCGGTAGTCTCGATGACGATCGTGCATTCGCCGGTCGGCGCATCCGGGTCGCTGCGATCGCGAGCGGTGTACTCGTACGCATGCATATTCCAGATGCCCGGCTTATGCGGCCCATCGGTCGGACTGATCATGTCCTCGCGAAAGCTGTACGTGAAGCCAGGCAGGTTCATGCGCGCGCCCAGCCACGTGAAGCGATTTGTGCGCAGGTCGACCTCGGGCGCGAACGAGGTCTTGAACGTCTCGCGGATCTGGCTGTTAATGCCGTCGGCCGCGACGACGAGGTCCGCGTCGGCATGCGCTGCGACGCCCTGGTCATCGACGCCGTAACGCAGCTCGACGCCGAGCTCGACGGCGCGACGCTGCAGGATCTGCAGCAGCGTCAGTCGACGGATACCCGAGAAACCGTGGCCGCTCGATCGGCTGACCGAGCCGCGGAAGTGCGTGTAGATGTCGTCCCAGTACGCAAAATTGGCGGCGATCTGGCGATAGGTCGCCTCGTCGGCGTGCCTGAGGTTGCCGAGCGTCTCGTCAGACAGCACGATGCCGAAGCCGAAGGTGTCGTCGGCGCGGTTGCGCTCGGCGACCTCGATGTGCGCGTCGGGAAAGGTCTTCTTGGCCAGGATCGAAAAATAGAGGCCGGCCGGACCGGCGCCCACGATGTGGATGTTCATGGTTCGATGCGCATGGGTTGTCCGCCGGTTGTTCGCGTTGGTGCAAAAGTACTTTAAGTCTAAAATAAATCCATGCCCTCGCAAACCGTTCGTCACGACGCCCTTCCCACGCCTCCCAGCAGCGCGGCCCGCGCGCATTGCGTCGATCTCGACGAACACGATCCGCTGGCCGCGCTGCGTGAACGTTTCAGCCTGCCCGACGGCACGATCTATCTCGACGGCAACTCGCTGGGCGCCTTGCCGCGCGCGACCGCCGCACGCGTCGCCGACGTCGTCACGCGCGAGTGGGGACAAGACCTGATCGAGAGCTGGAACAGCGCCGGATGGATCGCGGCGCCGCGTCGCGTCGGCGATGCGCTGGCCCCGTTGATCGGCGCCCGTTTCGGCGAGGTGGCCGTGGCCGACTCGACCTCGGTCAACCTGTTCAAGGTGTTGACGGTCGCGCTGCGGATCGCGCACGAGGACACGGGTCGCAAGCTCGTCGTCAGCGAAGCCGACAACTTCCCGACCGATCTCTACATCGCCGAAGGCGTCGTCGAGCAATGCGGCGACGGGGCCGCGTTGAAGCTCGTGCCGGCCACCGCCAGCGACGCGCGTGCCGCGGCGATCGTCGCCGCGCTCGACCCGTCGGTCGCGGTGCTGATGCTGACGCACGTCAACTACCGCAGCGGTGCGATGCACGACATGAAGCGGCTCACGCGCATCGCCCACGAGTCCGGCGTGCTGGTGATCTGGGACCTCGCGCATTCGGTCGGCGCCGTCCCGGTCGACCTGCACGACGCCGATGCCGACTTCGCGATCGGCTGCGGCTACAAGTACCTCAACGGTGGCCCGGGCGCGCCGGCCTTCCTGTGGGCGCACCCGCGTCATGTCGAGCGCTTCCGGCAACCGCTGTCGGGCTGGATGGGTCACGCGGCGCCCTTCGCGTTCGTGTCGGGTTACCAGCCCGCCACGGGCGTCGATCGCTTCCTGTGCGGCACACCGCCGATCCTGTCGATGGCCGCGCTGGAGTGCGGCATCGCCTCATTGAAGGACGGCGACGCGAACCCGATGCGCGGCCTGCGTGCGAAGTCGATCGCGATGACCGCGTTGTTCATCGAGCTCGTCGAGGCCCACTGCGGTGACGCCATGTTGCTGGCGACGCCGCGCGATCCGGCGCTGCGCGGCAGCCAGGTCTCGTTCCATGCACGCGGTGCGATCGCGGGACGTGGTTATGCGGTGATGCAGGCCCTGATCGATCGCGGCGTGGTGGGCGACTTCCGCAAGGGCGCGACCGACGACGAGGACATTCTGCGCTTCGGCTTCACGCCGGCTTATCTGCGCTACGTCGACGTGTTCGACGCGGTCACGACCATCGCTGACGTGGTCGCGAGCGGCAGCTTCCGCGACGCGCGCTTCGACGTGCGCGCCGCGGTAACCTGACATGTCCGAGGCGCCTCGCAGCCTGACCTACAGCGACTACCTGTCGCTCGACACGTTGTTGTCTTCGCAGCATCCGCGCTCGCCGGATCACAACGAAATGCTGTTCATCATTCAGCACCAGACCAGCGAGCTGTGGATGAAGCTGATGCTCCACGAGTTGCGCGCAGCCGTGCAGAACCTGCACGACGACGCGTTGCCGGCGGCTTTCAAGATGCTGGCGCGCGTGTCGCGGATCATGGAGCAGTTGGTGTCCGCGTGGACCGTGCTGGCGACGATGACGCCGACCGAGTACAGCGGCGTGCGTCCCTACCTGGGTAGCTCGTCGGGCTTCCAGTCGCCGCAGTATCGCGAGATCGAGTTCCTGCTCGGCAACAAGAACGCGGCCCGCGTCGAGGTGCACGTGCCCGACATGCGCGAGCACCTCGGCCGCGTGTTGCGCAGCGCGAGCATCTACGACGAGGCGATCGGCCTGCTGGCACGCTCCGGCTTCGCGGTGAATCCCGCGCCAGCGGATCCGACCGTGCCACGTCTCTTCGACGAAGCCATCGCCGACGCCTGGCTCACCGTCTATCGCGACCCCGAGCACCACTGGCGCCTGTACGAACTCGCCGAAGAGCTGATCGATCTCGAGGACGCCTTCCGGCAGTGGCGCTTCCGGCACGTGACGACGGTGGAACGCATCATCGGTTTCAAGCCCGGCACCGGTGGCACCGGCGGCGTGAGCTATCTGCGCAAGATGCTGGATATCGTCCTGTTTCCCGAGTTGTGGAAAGTCAGGACGGATCTCTAAGAAAAATGGCGAGGGACTAGCGATGAAGATTCTGCAACCCGATGGCTGGACCAAGCCGCGCGGCTACTCCAACGGCATCGCTGCGCGCGGCACGGTCGTGTCGATCGCGGGACAGATCGGCTGGAACGCGCAGTGCGTGTTCGAGAGCGACGACTTCGCGGTACAGGCGCGACAGGCGCTCGCCAACATCGTCGCGGTGCTGGTCGAGGCCGGCGGCCGGCCGGAGCACCTCGTCCGCATGACCTGGTACGTGCTGGACAAGCGCGAGTACGTGGATGCCTACCCGGCCATCGGTGCGGCGTATCGCGAGCTCATCGGCAAGCACTTCCCCGCGATGACCGCGGTTCAGGTGGTGGCGCTGATCGAGGACCGCGCGAAGCTAGAAATCGAAGCGACCGCCGTGGTTCCCGACTGACGTCACCAGCGGCCATCCCTCACTCCGGGCGTAGTCGCAGTTCGAGCAACAGCGTGCCCGGGATCGGACTGCCGTAGTACGGATCGATCGCGCGAAAGCCCAGTGATCGATAGAGGGCCGTCGCATCGGTCATCGTCGGCAAGGTGTCGAGGCACAGGCGCTCGTATTCCGCATCGACTGCCGCATCGACTGCCGCGGCGGTCGCGGTCTCCGCAAGACGACGACCGAGCCCCAGGCCGCGCATCGTCGGACGCAGGTAGAGCCGCTTGATCTCGCAACGACCCGCACCGCGCGGACGAAGGGCGACGCAGCCGACCACGTCGTCGGCCAGCGCCAGCCAGAGCCCGCCCCGGGGTCGCGCATGGCCGCCCGGCAGTCCGGCAAGCTCGTCCGCGAAGCGCTGGAAGCAGAGGTCGACGTCGAGGCTGGCGGCGTACTAGGCGAAAATCCGGCGCACGGCATCGAGGTCGTCGGGGAACGATGCTTTGCGGATCGTCATGCTTCGCTCGTGGGCACGACGAGCACCCGTGACCGCCGCTCTCTCACCGGCTTGCGAAATGTGCGCCGGCCATGATCAACGGAAGCACGAGTTCCGGAATCAGGTAGCCGAGCCACACGCCATGCGGTTCGGGCAGGCCCACCCTGCGGATCGAGACGAGGCGCCCGCAACCGCCGAGAAAGATGCCGAGGGCGAGCAGGTAGACCAGCGCACCCTGCTCGCGGATCGTGATCCCGGCCCACAGGCAGATGAGCCCGGTCGCGAGATAGATGCCTGCCATGAAGCGATGTACGTTATCGAGGCGCGGCGACGTTTCGGGCTGGCCGAGACGCATCTGGAGCGAGCCACCGAAGACGGCGATCGCAGCCACGATCAGGAGGCAGACGCGAACGACGACCTGGCTCGCGGAAAGGGATTCCTCAGGGGTCATGGGGCGAACCGTTCCGATGCCATGTGCGACCCAAGCCGATCAATCGAACCACGAAACGTGGTCGGCGAACAGGAACACCAGCGTGATCACGGCGGCCGCGCCGATCAGCCCGATGAACGCGAAGATGCCCCACACCGGAGGCTCCTGATAGAGATAGTTCCGGTGACCGGGACTTCGGCGCCTGCGCTCGCGATCAACCAAATCCAAGGTGCTCCACTCGTCTTGCCAAGGTCATAACCTTACCAACGTATCACCGTTCAGCCCCGGATTGATGCTCGGGGACGACAGCACCGCATCATTTTTCCAACACCCGGATCGCGGCGCTTCGAGGCAACTCACACGGTCGCGCGGACGGCCCGTGCCCTCGCGACCAGCGAGATGCCTCCGTCGGCATCGAGCGGCAAAGCCTCCTTCAACTGGTCCTTCAACCGGTCTCTCGCAGACTGCGGCAACGACATCGCATAGGCCGGTGCCGGTGCCTGCCCGCCCAGGGACGGTTCCCAGTAATCCTGGAAGCCGGCAAACCGCTTGAGGATCTCGATCGCGGTGACCTCGGCGTCACGGAGTCCGGCTTCGTCGAATTGCGCGAGCAACGCGTCCGGGTGACACAGCGGGAAGCCTCCACCCTCGTCGAGCGGGGCGGCAGCCGGATCGGGGACGAAGTTCAGGACGAGCCCGGACACGACCACGTCCACCGAGGCATCGGGCAGCGGCAAGGTATCCGCGCCGCCCTGGCAGAGCGTCACCGCGACCGGCAGCGTTTCGCGGGCCACCTCGAGAAAGCCTGCGGAGGGTTCGGCGCCCGTCAGCGCAGTCGGCTCGCAGTGCTGCACGATCGCGGCGCAGAGTGCCCCCGTCCCGCACCCGACATCGAGCCAGCGCTGCGCGGGCGCGACGTCGAGCCAGTCCAGGAAGGCCGGCGCGACGCGTCGACTCCAGCGACCCACGTAACGCTCATAGGGATTGCCGAGTTGCCCGCGGTCGGACAGTTGCGGGGTCTGCATGCCATGCCTCTCGTGGATCAACCGACGGCCTCGATGGCGGCTGGAAAATCAGGTGCCGACCGTCCAGACGAAATCCATGCCCGCCTCGCGAATGCTCTGCTGCGCCGGCAGCAGGAAGCCTTCGCGCGCGTGGGGCGTGGGCTCATGGCGGAACGTCACTTCGATCCTGACCCGGCATTCGGCCAGATGTGGCGACTGCGCGACCAGCTCGCCACCTTCGACGAACGCCAGATAGCGGTTGAGCTTGTCCTGCAGCGCGCGGAGGTGTTCGTGTTAGGCCGACCAGTCGCGCCGATCGGTCATCAAGAGCCGCACGACCGCCGTCGCATGGTCGATGGTCATGGCATCCGCTGCTGTCCGAAGGACCTCATCCGAGCACCGCGGGGTTGAGCTCCAACAGTGAAAAGGTGAGCGCGGTGGCGAGGCTGACCCAGGCCAGATAGGGCGCCAGCAGGAGAGCTGCAACCCGGCGTACCCGCCAGAAGGAGGCCATGGTGGCGGCGATGAGCAACCACAGGACGACGATCTCGGCGAGCGCCACCAGCCCGAGGTGCCAGACGAAGAACAGCCAGGTCCACAGCGCGTTGGCGAGCAGCTGGGCCACGAACAGCTTCAACGCAGTGGACGCGTTGCGGCTCACGCCCTCGCGCCAGACCAGCCACGCGGCGATTCCCATGAGGACGTAGAGCACCGACCAGACGGGACCGAACAGCCAGGCCGGCGGCGCCCAGACGGGCTGCGAGAGCTGCCCGTAGAACGAAGCGGCCCGCACCGAAGCGATCGCGCCGATACCGCCGGTGACGAAGGTCGTGAGCAGCCAGCCGGCGAGGCCGAGGGCCTGCTTCGAGACGGAGGGCCGGTTCAACGATGGGTTCAGGGACATGGTGGAACGGGGAGGGCCAGCCGAGGACCTAGATTCGCGCACGCGCAACCTGCTTGAACATGTTGATGTTGGTGACGTGGTAACCGATTTTTTCATAGCGGGCGCGGGCCGCCGCGTTGTGCCCGAAGACGTGCAGGCCGATACCGCCCAGGCCGCGAGGCTCCACCTCGATCTGCAACGCTGCGAGAGTGCGCGTTCCATACCCCATGCGTCGATAGGGTCGCTCGACGAGCACATCGAAGAGGTACGCGATGGGCGGCCCGGCGCGCTCCTGAACGCCGAACCAGAGCACGCCCACGGCCACCTGCGTGACCGCGTCGCGAACGGTGAACAGAAAGTGGTCCGGGCTCGCGATGCCCTGGGGAAGCGATTCCTCGAAGCCCTGGCGCGACAACTCCAGCGCAGCGTCGCTCGACCATTGCCCCGAATCGACCTTGTCCTGTGCGAATTCGCGAATCGCCCTGGCGAGGTACGCCCCGAACTCCGCCGCACTCATGGGAATCGGTACGACCGCAGGCATGTCGTCGTGAGCATAAGGGGGCGCGTCGTGGCGACCGGCTACTGCGGGCCGAACGTGAACGTGTATCGCTGTCCGTTGAGATCACCGTAGCCGTTGCCGGTCGCTCCGGCGGCGGCGATGTGGAACGGCCCGGTGCGCCCGTCATCGCAGTTCAGCACGCCGTCCGCCCGTCGACGCGAGATGTAGGTGAAGCCACCTCTGCATTGCGCCTTGCGGCTGGAGACGATGGTGAGTTCACCCGAGCCGCCCGAGTAGCCGGATCCGGTCACGGTGCCGCTGAAGGTCTCGTCCGACTTCTGCATCTGGCCGGTCACCGGTGCGCTGGCCGCGCACGACGCCAGCAGCAGACACGCCGAGAGGATCGGCAGACTCAGTTTTTTCATGGTGCTGGCCATCGCTTTCTTGGGACTGTTGACTCCACGCGTCGAGCGGCGTGCGGTGGGAGTTCGCGTGACCTGATCGATCCACCGACAAACACACTAGCCTTCTTTGTCGCACGCGCGAAGGTCTGCGATTCGATGCGACCGCGAGCCCTGCGCATGCTTCGAGTCGCCGCGGGCCGTTCCTCGCAGGACGTCGGCACGAACGACCGGTGAATCATCGGCATCCGGTTTTGCAAAGATGGCGTTACTGCCCCGCAGGGGGCTGCCAGAGTTCGACCTTGTTGCCCTCGGGGTCCATGACCCAGCCGAACTTGCCGTACGCCGAGTCGTCCATCTTCTCCAGGACGTCACACCCTTCGTCCCTCAGCGCCTGAAGCAGGGCGGCCAGGTCGTCGACGCGATAGTTGACCATGAAGGTCGCCTTGCCGGGTGCGAAGGAGTCGCCATCCGCGGCGCCGATGGACCACGCGGTCGTTCCCTTCGTCGCTTTGCCTGCGGCGTCCGCCCAAGTGAAAGCGGTGCCTCCCCACTCCTGGACATCGATGCCCAGGTGCCGCTGATACCAGGCGCGCAAGGCGACGGGATCGACTGCGTTGAAGAAGATGCCTCCGATACCTGTGACTCTCTTCATGAGCGTTTCCTCGGTGGGACGAAAGCGGGGCGTACGGCAACCAGTGGCGCACCTGACTCGAATGACCGGTGCGGCTGCGCTCGACGGGAGCGGCAAAGCGGCACCTGGCGATGAACGCTCACGACTTGCCGACGCGATGGAGGATGGCCTTCGCATCGTCGAAACCGATGGGAGCCGATGTGTGCTCGTGGACGATACGCAGCACATGAGCGCTGGTCTTCAGTACCCAGCTCATTCGGTTTTGCATGGAGCGGATCTCTTGCCCCTGCGCCGAGATGGCGGTGTAGGTCGCGACGCCACTCAGGGCTGCGAACCCAGGCGCATCGATGATCCTGAGGTCTTCGAAGACGACCCGGCACTTCTCGTCCTGGAGCGACGAGAACCACGCTTCGATCGCGATCCGCCATGCGCCTGCTCCCTCGTACGACCAGATACCCCAGGTGTCGAACACCCGGACGTCGGGATCGTACAAGTGCATGAACGTGTCGACGTTCTTCGCCAGCACGGCCGATCGATAGGTTTCGACCGAACGCAGAACCTGTTGCTCGGTGTCGATCATGCGGATCTCCGTAGGCCTGTGTTGCGCGCAAGTTTATGCCGAGGCGAGCGCGCCGAGCGAGCAGGCGGGCTCGCGTGAAGGCGACGCCGGCGAAGAGATCGAAAATTCGCCGAAGGAAACGTCATCGTCGAGATTCTCGAAGCGTGCCCCAACGGGAGTCATGCCTCGGGTTCGTGGCAGACCACCTCGATTCAAGTTCTGAGGACGTTCGTCGACGCGCACCGCGACACCTTCGGGGTCGAGCCGATCTGCAAGGTTCCGCAGGTCTCCCCGTCTGGATATCGACGACATGCGGCACTTCAGCGCAGCCCGCAACACCGCTGCGTACGTGCTCGACGCGACGACGTCTTGGTGCCTCAGATCGAGCGTGTCTGGCAGGCCAACATGCAGGTCTACGGCGCCGACAAGGTCTGGCGGCAACTGGCGCGCGAAGGGACGCCGGCGGCTCGATGCACGGTCGAACGATTGATGCGTCGGCTGGGACTGCGTGGCGTCATGCGAGGCAAGGTCGTGCGCACCACGATCAGCGATAGCAAGGCGCCATGTCCGCTGGACAAGGTCAACCGACAGTTCCGAGCCCAGCGACCGAACCAGCTCTGGGCCTCGGACTTCACCTACGTCTCCACCTGGCAGGGCTGGCAATACGTGGCATTCGTCATCGACGTGTATGCCAGACGCATCGTGGGCGGGCGCCAAAGTAGCTCGATGCGCACGGACTTCGTCCTCGATGCGTTGGAACAGGCCCTCTACGCGCGTCAGCCCGAGCGCGACAGCAGCCTGGTCGTTCACTCGGATCGCGGGTCGCAATACGTTTCCATCCGCTACAGCGAGCGACTCGCCGAGGCAGGCGTCGAGCCATCGGTCGGCAGCAAAGGCGACAGCTACGACAACGCGCTGGCCGAAACGATCAATGGCCTCTACAAGGCCGAATCGATCCATCGCCGGGCACCCTGGAAGACCAAGGAATCGCTGGAACTCGCCGCGCTCGAATGGGTATCGTGATTCAACCACCACCGGCTGCCGGAGCCCATCGGCTACATCCCGCCCGCTGAAGCTGAGGCGAACTACTACCGGAATCTCGCCGCGCAGGTCGCTGTGCCAGCATGACTTAAACCAACTGGCCTCCACGAATCCCGGGGCGATTCACACGAGTCCGATCTCGCCGAAGGCTACGGCGACGTGGAGATGCCTTACGCGCTCGACCTCAAGTATCCGCAGGCGGGCCGGCAGTGGGGATGGCAGTACGTGTTCCCCCGCACGTCGCGCTCGGCCGATCCGCGCAGCGGCGTGATCCGGCGCCATCACGTTCGCGAGCAGACCGTCCAGCGCTCCGTCGCGGCCGCATCGCGGCGCGCGGGCATCGTCAAGCCGGTATCGCCGCACGTGCTGCGCCACTCGTTCGCCACCCATCTGCTGCAGTCGGGCCACGACATCCGTACGGTGCAGGAGTTGCTGGGGCACGCGAGCGTCGAGACCACGATGATCTATACCCACGTGCTGAACATCGGTGGACGCGGCGTGCGCAGCCCGCTCGATGGTCCCTGACCGCCGACCGGTCACGTCTCGCACCGAAGTCGGGGACCTTCGCGACCCCGCGCCGCGCACGCGGGCGAGAGTTTAGAATCGTGGCTCGCCGCATTCCCGAAGAGCCATCCATGAACGCACCCGATCTCTCCCATCGCCTCAAGGCCCGCTTCCAGTGGGACGACCCCCTGCTCCTCGACGCGCAGTTGAGCGACGACGAACGCATGATCAAGGACGCCGCCCGCCGCTACTGCGAAGACAAGCTCGCACCCCGCGTCGTCGAGGCCTTCCGCAACGAGACCACCGACCCATCGATCTTTCGCGAGATGGGCGAACTAGGCCTGCTCGGCCCGACCATCCCCGAGGCGTACGGCGGCCCCGGCCTCAACTATGTCGCCTACGGGCTCATCGCGCGCGAGGTCGAGCGTGTCGACTCCGGCTATCGCTCGATGATGAGCGTGCAGTCGTCGCTCGTGATGGTGCCCATCTTCGAGTTCGGCACCGAGGCGCAGAAGCAGAAGTACCTGCCCAGGCTGGCGACCGGCGAGTTCATCGGCTGCTTTGGATTGACCGAGCCCGACCACGGCTCCGATCCTGGCTCGATGGTCACGCGCGCCAGGAAGGTCGCGGGCGGCTACTCGTTGTCGGGCGCCAAGATGTGGATCTCCAACTCGCCCATCGCCGACGTCTTCGTCGTATGGGCCAAGGACGATGAAGGCGCCATCCGCGGCTTCATCCTCGACAAGGGCATGAAGGGCCTCAGCGCCCCCAAGATCCACGGCAAGGTCGGCCTCAAGGCGTCCATCACCGGCGAGATCGTGATGGACGAGGTGTTCTGTCCGGAAGACAACGCGTTCCCCGATATCCGCGGCCTGAAGGGTCCGTTCACCTGCCTCAACTCGGCGCGCTACGGCATCGCCTGGGGTGCGCTCGGCGCGGCCGAGGACTGCTGGTTCCGCGCGCGTACCTACGTGATGGATCGCAAGCAGTTCGGTCGGCCCCTCGCGGCCAATCAGTTGATCCAGAAGAAGCTGGCCGACATGCAGACCGAGATCACGCTGGGACTGCAGGGTTGCCTGCGCCTCGGTCGCATGAAGGACGAAGGCACGGCGTCGGTCGAGATCACGTCGATCATGAAGCGCAATTCGTGCGGCAAGTCGCTCGATATCGCACGTCTCGCGCGCGACATGATGGGCGGCAACGGCATCTCCGACGAATACGGCGTGGCGCGACATCTCGTCAACCTCGAGGTGGTCAACACCTACGAGGGCACGCACGACATCCATGCGCTGATCCTGGGTCGTGCCATCACCGGGATTCAAGCCTTCCAGTGAAAGCGCCCTCCCCTTGAAGGGGAGCAAGCCGGCGCGGCGCGGCTTCGTGTTGCCGGTGCCGCTTCGCGATGCGCTGGCCGAGGTCTTCGAGATCGCGCCCGGGGTCGTCGACCGCGTCCGCCTGGTTCCGCAATCGCGCTTCGCTCGTCTCCACGGTCGACGGGTCGCGGCCACCACGCGCACCGGCGTGATCTATCTCGCCGGCTCGGGCAGGCGTTTCGTCAACGACCCGGAGCTCGTCCTGCACGAGTACTTCCATGTGCTGCGTCAATGGAACACCGGGACGCTCACGGTCTGGCGTTACGTGCGCGAGTCCTTGCAGCGCGGCTACCGGAACAATCGTTACGAGGTCGAGGCGCGCCTGTTCACGCGGCAACACGTGCTCGCATTCGCAGCGCACCTCCGATTGTCGGTCGATGCCGTCGGCTGATCGAGTCCGCATCGCCGGACTGGCGATCGTCGTGCTGCTGATCGCTTCGCACGGCACGGTGATGGCAGCGCCACGATGCTCCGGTGTCCCGGTCGTCGGCAGCGGCCAGGCCACCACTTCCGTAGGCCCCGAGGTCGCCACGGGCTTCGCGAGCAAGGCACCAGCCTTCGCGCGCAGCATCATGGCCGTCACCGCAAACCCGATCGCGTCGCGCGCCGCTTGCGATGTGCTCGACGCGGGCGGCAGCGCCGTCGATGCCGCGATCGCCGCGCAGATGGTGCTGAACCTCGTCGAGCCGCAGTCGTCGGGCATCGGCGGCGGCGCCTTCATGATGGTCTACGACGCGACGAAGAAGACCGTGCAGACCTATGACGGCCGCGAGACCGCGCCGGCGGCAGCCACCGAGAACTACCTGCGCTGGATCGACGACACGCGCGACCGCACCACGCCTAGGCCCAACGCCCGCATGAGCGGTCGATCGATCGGCGTGCCCGGTGTGCTGCGGATGCTGGAGCTGGCGCATCGCGATCACGGCCGTCGTCCGTGGCGCTCCCTGTTCGAGCCGGCCATCGCGGTGGCGACGCGCGGCTTTCGCATCAGCCCGCGCATGGCAGCATCGATCGCCCACGACAAGGCCGGTCTCGCGCGCGATCCCGAAGCTGCCGCGTACTTCCTCGACGCGGACGGCAACGGCAAGGCCGCGGGCACCTTGCTGAAGAGCCCAGCGCTCGCTCTCACCTTCGCGACCATCGCGAAACACGGCGCCTCCGCGTTCTACGAAGGGGACATCGCCCTTGCCATCGTCGACAGGATCGGCGACTCCAGCAAAGGCATGACGCCGGGCCGCATCACGCTGGCCGACGTCGCGAACTACCGCGCGAAGCGGCGCGAGCCCGTCTGCTCGACCTATCGCATCTATTGGATCTGCAGCATGGGGCCGCCGTCGTCGGGCGGCATCGCGGTCGAGGCGACGCTCGGCATCCTCGAACACTTCGATCTCGCGGCGCACGCACCGACCGTGCTCGATCGCGATGGCGGCCGGCCCGACCTGATCGGCGTCCACCTGATCGCCGAGGCCGAACGCCTCGCGTATGCCGACCGCGACGAGTACGTGGCCGACACCGACTTCGTGCCGCTGCCGGGGGGCTCCGTCGACGCGCTGCTCGACAAGACCTACCTGAGGTCGCGTGCGCAGCTCATCAGCCTGACGCACAGCATGGGCAGGGCCGAGGCCGGTGACCTCGGCCCGGTGCCGCTAGGCGTCGCACCGAGCGAAGAGCACGGCACGTCGCACATGACCATCGGCGACCGCTACGGCAACGTGGTGACGATGACGACCACCGTCGAGGCGGGCTTCGGTTCGTTCCACTTCGTCCGCGGATTCCTGCTCAACAACCAGCTCACCGACTTCTCGAGCAACCCGGCGGACGCGCGCGGCTTGCCGATCGCGAATCGCGTGGCAGGTGGCAAGCGGCCGCGCAGCGCGATGGCACCGGTGCTGGTCTTCGAGCGGAAGGCCGACGGCAGCCGTGGCGACTTCGTCCTCGCGACCGGCTCGGCGGGCGGCTTCGTGATCATCCAGTTCGTCGTCAAGACGCTGGTGGGCGCGCTCGATTGGGGACTGGATGCGCAGCAGGCGGTATCGCTGATCGACTTCGGCGCGGCCAACAGCCCGACAACCTATGTCGGCGGCGAGCATCCGAATGTCGACGCATCGGATGGCGGCGTGCACGACCCGCTGGTGATCGGGCTGCGCCGACTCGGACACACGGTGTCGCTGGTGCCGATGTCGAGCGGCATCTCGTTGCTGCGGCGGACGGCCGTCGGCGATCGGCCCGCCTGGAGCGGCGGCGCCGAGCCGCGTCGCGAATACTCGGCGGTCGGCGACGCGCTGATGCCCTGATCGACTAGACGGTCTTCAAGCCCGCCAGCACCTTCTCCGGCAGGAAAGGCACCGACCTCAATCGCACGCCGGTCGCATCGAACACCGCGTTCGCGATCGCCGCGGGCACGACGGCCGCGGTCGGTTCCCCGGCACCCCAGGGCACTTCGGCCGGCCGGTCGATCAGCTCCATCACGACCTCGGGCACGTCGGGGAAGTGCAGGATCGGATAGCTCGCCCAGTCGAGGCTCGTGACCGACGAACGATCGAAGTCGAGCTGCTCGATCAGCGTGCGGCTGACGGTCTGCACCACGTTGCCTTCGATCTGGTTGCGCAGGCCGTCGGGGTTGATGATCTGGCCACAGTCGTGCGTGACGAAGAAGCGCTTCGCCGTGACCTTGCCGCTTCTGCGATCGACCTCGACGTCGCACACGACACCGACGTAGGTGCGGACCAGTTCGTACTTCACGTACGCGACCCCGCGTCCCTTCATGACGGTGCCGGTCTGCGCGACACGCGGTCCCGATCGCGGCACCCATGCCGACAGCTTCTCCAGGCGCGCGAGCGCATCGAGGCCGCGTGCATCGGCCAGGTGCCGACGCCGGTACTCAAACGGATCGACGCCCGCGACGATCGCCATCTCGTCGAAGAAGCTCTCGTTGCCGAAGGTGTTCTGCATGCGGCCCGGCGAGCGGATCCACGATGGCCGGAACGGCGTCTCGGCCAGGCTGTGCACCGTGGCGCGGATGTTCGGCACGGTGTACGGGATCGCGAGCGCGGCCTGCACGTTGCCCGGGTGCGAGGGCTGATGCGGCAGGTCGGCGAGCTCGGCCGCGACCAGCGCGACCACGATGTCCTTCGGGCGATCGGGGATGAACGCGTCGGATTCCCACGCGACGATATTGCCGCTCGCATCGAGCGCGCCCTTGAAGTCGAGCAGTGTCGGCGGTCCCTTCGGATCCCAGCCGTGTTCGTCCTCGCGCATCCACTGCACGCGCACCGGCAGGCCGATCGCGCGCGAGATCAGCGCCGCATCGGCCGCCGCATCCTCGTGGCCGTTGCGGCCGTAGCAGCCCGCGCCTTCGACGTAGATGCAGCGGATGTCTTCGGCGGACAGCGCCAGCATGCTCGCGAGCTGCTTGCGCAACAGGTGGGTCTGTTGCGACGCGCTCCACGACGTCAGCTTGCCGTCTTTGAACTCGGCGATGGCGCACGACGGGCCAATGGAGCCGTGCGTGTGGATCGCGAAGTCGTAAGTGGCGCTGATCGGCTTCACGTCCGCGGCGGCGAGTGCATCGCCGCTCATGCCCACCTTCTGCAGATCCTCGTCCTTGACGATCTTCGTGGCGCGCACGTAGTCCCACAGCTTGGCGCGGTCAGGCAACCCCTGCCAATCCGACCACTGCGGCACGATCGCCCGCGACGCGCGGATCGAGGCCCATTCGTTACGCGCCACCACCGCGAGGAAGTTGCCCTTGCGGACCGTGGTCACGAAGCCCGGGATCTTTCGACACGCGCTGTCGTCGTAGGCCTGCAGCGTCGCCTTGATCGCGCGCGGTCGCACGACACGGGCATGCACCATGCCCTTCCGCTTGAAGTCCTGCATGTACGTGAAGCGACCGTCGACCTTGCCGGGGATGTCGAGTCGAGCCACGGATTTGCCGACGATCGTGTAGTCCCTGGGGTCCTTGTTGACGGCCTTCGGGTCGACCTTCAGGTGGAGGTCCTGGTCGGCCACGAGGTCGGCATACGCCAGCCCCTTGCCGCCGGTACTGGCCATCGCGATGCCGTCCTTCACGGTCAACGACGCCTTGTCGACGCCCAGGCGTTTCGCGGCTTCGGTCAGCAGCACGTCGCGCGCTGTCGCTGCGGCCTTGCGGATCTGCATGCCGCCGACCTGGATCGACAGGCTGCCGAAGGTCACGCCCTGGTCGGGCGTCAGCAGCGTGTCGCCCTGGATGATCGTGACGCGGGCCATGGGTATTGACAGCTCTTCGGCAGCGATCTGCAGCAGCGCGGTCTCGAGGCCGGTGCCGAGGTCGACCTTGCCCGAGTACACGGTGACGAGGCCCTTCGCATCGATCGCGAGGAAGCCGTCGACTTGATCCAGCGCAACGGACTTGGCGGGTGCCGTGGCCGGAGCCACGGCCGCATCGGCCATCGCCGGCACGCCAACCGCGAAGGTCACGACCAGCGAACCGCCGGTCTTGAGGAAGTGGCGCCGTGCTTCGGCGGCGTTGAGAGAAGTGGTCATCGCAGTCGCCTCAGGCCATCGACTCTGAAGCGCGCTTGACCGCGCGCACGATGCGGACATGCGTACCGCAGCGACAGAGGTTGTTCGCCAGCGCCTCGCGGATCTGATCTTCGCTCGGCTTGCGGTTGGTCTGCAGCAGATCCGCAGACTGCATGATCATCCCGTTGATGCAGTAGCCGCACTGCACCGCCTGCTCCGCGATGAACGCGGTCTGCAGGGGATGCGGCTGGTTTGCCTTGCCGAGTCCCTCGAGCGTGACGACCTTCTTGCCGGCGACGGCGGAGATCGGCATCACGCAGGATCGCAAGGCACGGCCTTCGAAGTGAACGGTGCAGGCGCCGCACTGGCCGAGTCCGCAGCCGAAGCGCGGGCCGTGCAGGTCGAGGTCGTCGCGCAGCACGTAGAGCAGCGGCGTGGACGGATCGTCGACCTTCGCGGTGGTCGGCTTGCCGTTGAGCGTGAAGTGGACATTCATGATGGCCTCGGGTGGTTGGCTGCGCGCGATGCGGTGATGGTCGCGAACGACACGAGTCTATGCTCGCGCTGGTCCAGTGGCACGCATGGACTCGGTCGCGACGGAAAAAACGTTTATCGAAACGCCTTGCCTATATCCGCTGCAGCATGCTGCCCTTGATGCCAAAAGGGACACCGTTGCACATGATGCAGCATGAAGCCGTTTCGCTGGAGCGTCCTGAAGAACGAAGAACTTACCGCGGACAGGGGAATTTCGTTAGAGGCCGTCGTAGTCGCGGTTGAGTCGGGCGGTCTGCTCGACATCCTGGCGCATCCGAATCAAGCGAAGTACCCTCGCCAGCGAACCGTCGTCGTCGATGTCGATGTCGATGTCGACCACTCTGCTTGCCTGGTTTCCTTCGTGGAGGAAGATGGCTTCTTCTTTCTCAAGATCATCATTCCCAGTCGAAAGGCCACGAAGCAATACTTGACTGAAGGTAACTCCGATCAACAAGACTGACGCATATGAACGCAAGGTGATCGCTGCCTTCGACAAGGGGTCGCTCAAGTCCGTGGCGACCAAGGCAGAGATGGGCAAGTTCAAAGCGGTTGCTCGTGCAACCGGCATCAAGGACCAACGGGTGAATATTCGGCTTTCCTCCGGTGACCTCAACGACATCCAGGTGCGGGCCATGAAGGAGGGGGTGCCGTATCAGACCCTCATCGCCAGCGTCCTGCACAAATATGTCAGCTGCGGTCTCGCGGATCGTGAGGATTCGAGTGTGGACCGAGCAACCTGCGAAGGGCGGAAGCAACGGACTCCACGTGACGGCTGATGGTCTTGTCCTCGACCGTACCGAACCAGATCGTTGCAGCTATTGGCATTGCCGCTGTGCAACCCTGAACTCATCTCCGATGACCACGCCTCGACTGTCATGCCGCGGATGAAGTGCTTCGTTCTGCTCTTCAGCGCCAGCTTCGGCATCGCCGCGTGCTCCAATCAGTCGATCGTCCCCAAGCCAATCAATGGCGCCCTTGCCGCGCAGCTCAACAACCGCGTCACTTCCGATGACGATGAGTCGAACTCCCGGGCATTCGGGGTCCTCGAGCTCGACGGTGTGCACGTCAGGAATGCCGTCTTCGAATCGGGACGAATCGGCTTTGGAGCCGGCGCGGGCATCGTCCCGTACATGATTGTGCGCACGGTCCAGATCAAGCCGTACCAAGTCCGCATCGCAGGTCGATATCTCGAATTGGCACCCATGGACAGCATCGTCAGGAGCGCCAATGGAAGGAACCAGAGTGTCGACGGGACGGTTTCGTCCACGCCAGCGCCGGACCACGTCTACCGGGTGAACGGTCGACTTTCACCGGTCGACTCCGCCGTCTGGATCGAAGACTTTCAAACGGGCGAAGTCGTCTCGGGCAGCGTGCAAAGTCGAGACTGAACGCTGGGCTCAGCGCCTTTCCGTGGCGCACGCTGGGGGACAAAGCACGGGACCGCTTCCATCGGGGAGCGAAGAAACTCGCAAGCATTCGCTTGAGAGCCAGTCAGTCGAAAGACCGCGCTGCCGCGGCCCGCATCAGGCGATCGTTGATGCCGGCCCACTCGGCCGTGGGCGGAGGTCGCTCGATCCAGATCTCGCGGGCGCCCATCGCGTCGAGTGTTCGCAGGGCCGCGTACAGCCGATGGGCATAGGTCACGGGATCGCATGGTGCTTCATGCCGATGACCGGCCGCCGCTGCGCTGTGGGCCCACACCACCACGTCGTCGGGCGCAGCTCCGAGGTCGCTCGCATCGACCAGACGCAGCGGCGTATTCGGCGCGTAGTGCGACGCGAGCGTGCCGGACGCACGAGGCGCTTCGCGATCGGCGTCGCGCAGTTCGATGCCGACCTCTTCCGCGATCATCGTCGCGGTCACGCTGCCCGGTCGCAGCAGCACGGGACCGAAGCGGTCGAGGCGCGTGCAGTCGACGATGGTCGATTCGATGCCGACCGCACTGTCACCGCCATCGACGACCAGGATGCCGGCGTCGCCGAGGTCATGCGCGAGGTCCCCGAACTCGTCGCACACGTGCCGTGCGCTGGTCGGGCTGACATGACCGAAGCGATTGGCCGAGGGGCCCGCGATGCCGATGGGCCCGGTCCGCCGCAGCGTTGCGTAACGACTCAGCAGTTCCTGCGCGACCGGATGCGAGGGACAGCGCAGTCCGATCGAATCCTGTCCACCCGCTGCGACTTCGCCGACCCCGGAGCGTCTCGGCAGGATCAGCGTCAACGGCCCGGGCCAGAAGCGATCGATCAGGCGTGCGGCCAGCGGCGGGATCTCGCGCGCCCACTGCAGCGGATCGGTGCGGATCGCGAGATGGACGATGAGCGGGTGATCGCTCGGTCGTCCCTTCGCCGCGAAGATGCGATGCACCGCGTCGGTCCGACTCGCATCGGCGCCGAGCCCGTAGACCGTCTCGGTCGGGAAGGCCACCAGCCGGCCACGGTCGAGACGTTCGGCGGCCGCGTCGAGCGCGTCGTTCAGCGTCGCATCGAACGCGACCGGGATCACCAGCGTTCGATGCCGAGCACATCGGCGATCTCGAGCGCGATGCGCTGTGCCTCCGTGGCCTGTTCCGCCACGATCGTCACGTGGCCCATCTTTCGGCCGCGCCGCGCCTCGCGCTTACCGTAGAGATGGAGGTTGGCGCCTGCGAAGCCGCAGACCGCGACCCAGTCGGGCTCGCGCTGTTCGCCGTCGTGGTCGAACCACAGGTCGCCGAGCAGGTTGAGCATCACGGACGCGCCATGACGACGCGTGTCGCCGAGCGGCAGTCCGGCCGCGATGCGCGCCTGCTGCGCGAACTGGCTCGTGATGCAGGCATCGATCGTGTAGTGGCCGCTGTTGTGCGGGCGCGGTGCGATCTCGTTGACGTAGAGATCGAAGCCTTCGGCCCGCTTGACGACGAAGAACTCAACGCACAGCACGCCGACGTAGTCGAGCGCATGCGCGATGCGCAGCGTGGCAGCGACCGCGTCGGCTTCGAGCGCCGCGGTCAAAGGTGCAGCAAGCGAGGGCGACGGCACGGTGCTGACCGCGAGGATGCCGCTGCGATGCAGGTTCTCGGCCGGTGCGTAGATCGCGGTGCCGCCGTCCGCGCCGCGGGCGACGACAACCGAGACCTCGAACGCGAGGTCGACGCGCTGCTCGAGCACGGCCGACATCGAGCCGAAGCCGGAGAAGGCTTCTTGCGCTTCCTCGCGCGTCGCGACGCGGGCCTGGCCCTTGCCGTCGTAGCCGAGCCGGCTCGTCTTGAGGATGCCGGGGAAGAGATCGTCGGGCGCCGCATCGAGATCGGACGCGGACTCGATCACCGCGTGCGGCACGACCGCGATGCCGCAGGAGCCGATGAAACTTTTTTCCGCGATGCGGTCCTGCGCGACGGCCACGCTCTCGGCCGACGGCGTCGTGAAGCAATGCTCGGCGAGGAAGGCGAGGCTCTGCGCGGGCACGTTCTCGAACTCGGTCGTGACCGCCGAGCATTGCAGCGCCAGGCTCTCGAGCGCAGGCGCGTCGAGGTAGTCGGCCTCGATGTGCGCGTCGCAGACCGAGGCGGCTGGTCCGTCACGCTCGGGGTCGAGGACCGCCACGCGGTAGCCGAGGCTCTGCGCGGCCATCGCGAACATGCGGCCGAGCTGTCCGCCTCCGAGCAATCCGAGCCAGTCTCCGGGCACGACGACCCTGCGTTCACGCGTCATGGGGATTCAGAGTTCGACGCGCGAGTCGGAGGCGACCTGCGTCTGCGTCGCTCGCCAGGTCGCAAGCTTCGCCGCGAGGTCGCGGTCGGCGTTCGCCAGCATCGCCACCGCGAACAGCGCGGCGTTGACGGCGCCCGCGGTGCCGATCGCGAAGGTCGCGACCGGGATGCCGCGCGGCATCTGCACGATCGAGTACAGCGAGTCGAGGCCGTGCAGATAACGCGAGGGCACGGGGACGCCGAGTACCGGCACGATGGTCTTGGCCGCGAGCATGCCGGGCAGGTGCGCGGCACCGCCGGCACCCGCGATGATCGCGACCAGGCTACCGCTCGCCGCAGAGCGCGTCGCGTCCTCGGCATACGCGAACATCGCGTCGGGCATGCGATGCGCCGAGACCACGCGCGCATCGAACACGATGCCAAACTCCTGCAGCGTCTCGGCCGCCGCGCGCATCGTTTCCCAGTCGCTCGCGCTGCCCATCACGATGCCGACGCGCACGCTCGTTTCGAGCGGGCCGATGCCGCCGTCGTGACGCGCCAGCAACAGGTCGCTCTTCGAAGCGGAACGCGGAGGGGAAGTTTTTCGAGGCACGGTCGGAGCACAAAAAAGATCGCGTATTGTAATGGCGAGCCCGGCCTTGCGATCCCGCTCCACTTCCGCTTCGCTCCCGACCTTCGCGATCGCCGCCGTCCCGCAGAACCACCGCTCGCGATCCCGTCGCGACTCCTTGTCATGGCCACCGAACCCGGCACTCCGAAGTCCTCGCAACGACACATCCGCCTGACGTCCCATCCGGGCCAGCAGGGCCTCGGCGCCGGGTCGCCCGCGATCCACTGGGGCGCGGCCTCCGCGATGGAACGCGGACCCATCGTCGGCACCACCACCAACCGCAGCCAGCGCAACGTCATCGGCACGCACTCGGGTTCGTACGGCGTCTATCGCGCACTCGCGGTCGCCGCCGGCAACCTCACCAAGGGTCATCGCGCCGACCTCACCGACACATCGCCCACCGACCTGATCGGCCCGAACCCGCAATGGCGCGACCCGACCAAGATGGTGTCGATCGACCCGTGGGGCGCGTCGGTCTCCGATGTGTTCGCCGACTACATCGCGCAGGGCTACGACATCCGCCCGACCATTGCCGTGACCAAGGCGCACATCGACCTGCCCGAGATCCGCCACGCCATCACGTTCAACCGCCTGACCCCGGACAACCGCGTGCTGCTCGAGAACGGCTCAGCCGTCGTGACCAAGGTCGCCATCGAGCCGGTCTGGTACCTGCCGGGCGTGGCTGCGCGCTTCAACGTCAACGAAGTCGACCTGCGCCGCAATCTCTTCGAGGAGACCGGCGGCATGTACCCCGAGCTCGTCACGCGCAGCGATCTGGAAGTGTTCCTGCCGCCCATCGGTGGACAGACCCTGTACATCTTCGGGGACCCGCGCGCGCTCGCCGACGAGAGCGTCACGCTCACCTGCCGCGTGCATGACGAATGCAACGGCTCCGATGTGTTCGGCTCGGACATCTGTACCTGCCGGCCCTACCTCACGCATGCCATCGAGGAATGCATCGCGGGCGCGCAGCGCGGCGGCGTCGGCCTCATCTCATACAGCCGCAAGGAAGGCCGCGCGCTCGGCGAGGTCACCAAGTTCCTGGTCTACAACGCGCGCAAGCGCCAGGTCGGCGGCGACAGCGCCAGCACTTATTTCCTGCGGACCGAATGCGTGGCGGGCGTGCAGGACATGCGCTTTCAGGAAATGATGCCCGACGTGCTGCACTGGCTCGGCATCACGAAGATCCATCGACTCGTGTCGATGAGCAACGACAAGTACGACGCGATCACCGGCAGCGGCATCGAGGTCGGCGAACGCGTCGCGATCCCGGACGCGCTGGTGCCGGCCGATGCCAACGTCGAAATGCAGGCCAAGATTGCCGCCGGCTACTTCACCGACGGTGCGGTACCGGACGCGGCGCAACTGGCCGGCACGAAGGGGCGCGGCCTTGCCTGAGATCAAGAGGACCGGGGACGTCACGACGTCGCAGAAGGCGGACGGCAGCGCCGGCTTCCAAAACGACCGGCGCAAGGCCGCACCGATCGCGGCCAGCGACGCGGACATCGAGGCCGCGGTCCGCGTGCTGCGCGATCCGGCCACCATCCGCACGCGTTGCCATGCGATCGCGGCCGCCGTCACCGCGGGCCACTCGCCGCACTTCACGATCGATCGATCGCAGCTGCCGTCTGTCGCGCAACGCGTCGCCACGCTGACGCGCAAGCGCTTCCCCGACCTGGAGATCCCGTATCACAGTCGCTGGCGCCACTTCGAGGCCGGCGGCGTCGATCGCAAGGAGCGCCTCGACGGCCTGCTCGAAGGTCGCGGTGTCGACGAGGTCGCGCGCTCGCGCATCGAGCTCACGCTGATCAGCGTGCTGCTCGATGCGGGTGCCGGTCCGCAGTGGCGCTACATCGAGTACCCGTCGGTCGCGCAGCGCTATTCGCGCTCCGAGGGCCTCGCGGTCGCGAGCTTCCGGGCCTTCACCAACGGCCGCTTCTCGTCGGACCCTGACGATCCCTGCCGCGTCGATGCCAAGGCCTTGATGGCGATCAACGGCGCGGCGCTGGCCGCGATGTTCCAGGCCGGTCCCGGCAATCCGCTGGTCGGCATCGACGGTCGCGTGGCCCTGCTGCGGCGCCTCGGAGAAGCGCTGCACGACCAGCCGCAACTATTCGGTCTCGACGGCCGTCCCGGCATGATGTTCGACGCGCTGGTGGCAAAGGCCAGTGGCGATCCGCGATCGATCCGGGCCGCGGACATCCTCGGTCTGCTGCTCGATGCCTTCTCCGCGATCTGGCCGAGCGGCCAGCAGTTCGAGGGTCGTGCCGTCGGCGACGCGTGGCCGCATCCCGATGCGGGCGGCGAAGGCCTGAGCGCGGGTCTCGTGCCCTTCCACAAGCTCTCGCAATGGCTCACCTATTCGCTACTCGAACCGTTCGAGTGGGCCGGTATCGCCGTGCACGGTCTCGATGCGCTGACCGGCCTGCCCGAGTACCGCAACGGCGGGCTGCTGATCGATGCAGGCGTGCTGGTGCCGAGCAAGCCGCGCCAGCTCGCCAAGGCCATGACCCCGGCCGATCCCTGGATCGTCGAATGGCGTGCGTTGACGGTGGCACTGCTCGACGAGCTGGCGCCGCTGGTGCGCGAGCTGCTCGGCGTGACGGCCGAGGCGCTGCCTCTGGCCTGCATCCTCGAAGGCGGCACCTGGGCCGCGGGCCGGGCCATCGCTGCCGAACTGCGCAAGAGCAGCGCGCCGCCGGTCACGGTCGAGAGCGACGGCACAGTGTTCTGAAGCGACCTTCTACCTTCCCTTACTGCGAAACCCATGACCGACGTCGCTGCGCATCAAGTCCATCACCTCACGCATCCGCTGATCCAGCACAAGCTCACGCTGATGCGCGAGAAGTCGCGCAGCACTTACAGCTTCCGCACGCTGATGAACGAGATCGCGATGCTGATGGCCTACGAGGTCACGCGTGACATGACCACCAGCCTGATCGAGATCGAGACCCCGCTCGAGACGATGATGTCGCCGGTGATCGAGGGTCGCAAGACGGTGTTCGTGTCGATCCTGCGCGCCGGCAACGGCTTCCTCGACGGCATGCTGAGCGTGGTGCCCGGCGCGCGTGTCGGTCACGTGGGCCTGTACCGCGATCCGAAGACGCTCGGGGCGATCGAGTATTACTTCAAGATGCCGCAGGACATGCACGAGCGCGACGCGATCGTGCTCGATCCCATGCTGGCCACCGGCAACTCGGCGATCGCTGCGGTCGATCGCCTGAAGGAGACCAATCCCAAGTCGATCCGCTTCGTGTGCCTGCTGGCCGCGCCCGAAGGCCTCAGGAGCTTCGGCGAAGCGCATCCCGACGTGCCGGTTTTCACCGCCGCGATCGATCGGAAGCTCAACGATCACGGCTACATCGTGCCGGGCCTCGGAGACGCGGGCGACCGGCTGTTCGGCACGAAGTAGTCAGGGCGAGTAGCTGCCCAGCTTGCGTCGGATGCCCTGCCGCTCTTCGTCTTCCTGCTCGAGGGTCGCGATCATCACGAGGATCTCCGACAGGAGCAGCAGCTCGCGATAGGCGGTGAGCGAGAGTCCCTGGCGACTCCCGCCACGGTCGTCGTTGAGCAGGCTGTCGATGGTCGCGCTCGCCTGCGACGTGGACCAGGTGGTCTGCAGCTTCATCATCACCTGCGAATACGACTCGATGTCGCGCGCCATCACGTCGGGCGACGTCGCCCACGGTGGCACCTCGGCATTGAACAGGGTGCAAAAGCCCGCGCTCAGCGCGTTGTACTGGGCCTCGCGGCCGGTGGACTGGTACAGGTTCAGCAACATCAGCCACACGGCCGGACCCGGCTTCTCGGTGTCGCGGATGTGATGCGACAGCAGGGTCATCGCCTGCTTCGGGTCGCCGAGCTGGACCAGCAACTCGGCCTGCAGCAGGGTGTCGGCGACCTCGACGACCTCCGTCTTGCTAGCCGGCTCCTCGCGCTTGAAATAAGGGTTGAAGCTGGTCCGGTAAGGGCTCGCGATCGCATTCGGCGATCGGCCCAGCGCATCGGCGGGCTGCACGCCCGCGTTGTTCGCATTGTTCAGGTCCGTCGTCGACCACATCGTTACCGCCGCGTCGAGAGACGGCAGATCGACAGTCGTGCCGTCCATTGCGACCGGCGAGCGCGCGAGCGCCGCGCGCTTGTTCTGGTCGAAGCCCCAGTCGGTCGTGCGCTGGATGCTGGGCCGATCCAACGGATCGCCCTCTTCGACGCGGCGCCTGCGCCGCGGAACCGCTACGGGAGTCTGTTCGCGACGGACCATGGCCACGACGCGCCAGACCAGCAGTCCGAGGATCGCGATGGCGACGACGATCAGCAGCACAGCCGACGGGCCCATGCGTTCGAGGAGCATCAAGAAGGCCGATCGGTCGGCGACCGTATCGCGTGCTGCGGCCTGCGCGTACGCGCGATGCGCGACCAGGCTCGCCGCAGTCGCCACGGCAACCATCGGCAACATGCGACGGAACCGCGCCATCGATGGGATGGAAGTGCGTGAAGCGGGATTAGGAATCATCGACGACGGGGGAAAGCGGCTCGTGGGAACCGGCGTGACGCAACCGGTCGATTCTAGCGGTCAGAAGCACGCCGGCGCCCGCGCGATCGTCGGTAACCGACGAAAGCGCGACACACCGTGACAGCCGGTCAACCGAACAGGCGTTGCAGCGCTTCCCGATACTTGGCGGCCGTGCGCGCGACGATCTCCGTGGGCAACGGCGGCGGAGGCGCGCGCTTGTTCCAGCCGGGGACCGACTCGAGGTAGTCGCGCAGAAACTGCTTGTCGAAGCTCGGCGGATTGCGGCCTGCGGCCAGCGCCTCGGCATACGAGTCGGCCGGCCAGAAGCGCGACGAGTCGGCGGTCAGCACCTCGTCCATCAGCGTCAGCGTGCCGTCGCGGTCGAGACCGAACTCGAACTTGGTGTCGGCGATCAGGATGCCGCGCGTGGCCGCGTGCGCGAGCGCCCGTTCGTACAACGCGAGGCTGACGGCCCGCACCTGCTCGGCGCGGTCCGCGCCGATGGCCGAGACCACCGCGTCGAAGTCGATGTTCTGGTCGTGGTCGCCGAGCTCGGCCTTGGTGGCGGCCGTGAAGATCGGCGAGGCGAGCCGCTCGGCGTTGCGCATTCCTTGCGGCAACGCGACGCCGCAGATCGCGCCGTCGGCCTGGTAGTCCTTCCATCCGGAGCCGGCGAGATAGCCGCGTACGACGGCCTCGATCGGCAGGGGCGCGAGGCGCTTGACGACCATCGAGCGGCCGCAGACCTGGTCAGCTTCGTCGGGTTCGACGACCGACTCGGGCGCGATGCCGGTGAGGTGGTTGGGCACGACGTCGGCGAGCAGGTCGAACCACGACAGCGCCATCCGCGTCAGCACCTCGCCCTTGCCGGGGATGGGCTCGGTCATCACGACGTCGAAGGCCGAGATGCGATCGCTCGTGACCATCAGGAGGCGATCGTCGCCGAGCGCGTAGTTCTCGCGGACCTTGCCGCGACCGAGCAGCGGCAGGGAACGAATGCGGGATTCGAAGAGGGTGCTCAGGATCGACTTTCTAGCGAATGAACTCGACGGAGCGGATGGTCTCGAACGGACCGCGATAGTCACCCAGATCGTTGGTGCCGATGATCGCGCAGCCTTCGACCTTGACGTCCATCGTCTCGCCGTTGTTGAGGACGATGTGGGCGCTCCCGTGCCGATCGTTGGTGCTCCAGTCCGACAGCTCGAAGCGCCGCATGCGCTGCATGTCGATCGACTGGCCGCTGAGCGTCTTGAGGATCGGCGTCGGCTGGCACATGTCGCGCACGTCGTCGCGCAGCTTGACGACCGACCCGTTGAGCAGCGTGACGACGGCGCCGGTGAACGGCACCGCATGCAGGGGCGTCGTCGCGATGCCGGTGGCCGCGTCGCCCTTGACGGCGCCGGGCGCCTGACTCGCAGCCGGCGGGACATCGGCCTTCGACGGGGTCGGCGCCGACACAGCATCGCGCACGTCGGAAACTCTCTGGCTGACGAAGGTCTTGCTCTTCTCGCCGAACACGCCGGTCTGCGACACGATCGCGACGAGACCCGTCGCGGCCGTGATCACCGCGGCCGTCGCGGTGAGGATGCCCGGCAGCGTACTCCACCAGCTACCGCTCTTGTTGGGTTCGTCGGCCATCGGTATGAACGTCTCCGGTCGGGGAAGTAGTCTGCCTCAGATCGCCAGCGACAAGGTCGCCAGGGCGGCCAGCGCCAGTCCCAGCACCATGCTGTAGATCAGCATCAGCAGGCCTTCGCGCAGCACGTTCGGCACCCAGCGACCGCCATAGACCTTGCGCATCGCGAGCGCGCCATGCACGACCAACACCGCGATCAGCAGCGAGCCGATCGTCTCGCCCAGCGGCAATGCGGACACGGTCGCGAAGACGAAGGCGACGGTCTGCGCGTTCAGCGCCACCACCGGATGCTCGCCGTAAAGCATGCCGCGCTTCCAGGACAGCACCTTCAGCAGCAAGGCGAGGAACGGCACCAGCACGATCAGCACGTACGGCAGGTAGTGGCGCACGCCGCCGTTGAGCCGCTCGTTGCGTTGCTCCGGCGTCAGCGCCGCCATCCGCGACAACAGGCGATCCAGCACACCGATGCCGGTGGGATTCTCCGTGTCGACCCAGGCCGCGATCACCGGGCTGGTGTCGGTGGACTTCGGCATGCGGAACTCGATCGTCTGGTTGCCCAGCTTGAGGCCCTCGTCCTGCAGCCCACTGACCGCGAACAGGATCAGGCTGAAGGTCAGGTAGAGCCACAGCGGCGGAATGTAGCGCTGCCGGCGACCGGCGACCGGCGAAGTACTCGACCGTGAGCCGGCCGGGCGTCAGCAGCAACGCGCCGAGCGTGCGCCACAGCGGGCCTTCGAACGCGACGTAGTGGCCGAGGAACTCGTGGATGAATTCGCCCACCGAAGGCGGGTGCAGCGCCGTCGCCTGACCGCATGCGGGGCAATACGTGTGATCGGCGAGCGCGTGGCAGTTGCGGCAGACGCGGCCCGGTCGCGTGGCCGCGTGATCGACAATCAACGAACCGTCCACCCAGGACGCGTCGACGACCGGCGCGCTCGCGAGCGACGAAGACATCGCGACCCGGGACCGACGTCGGTCAGTGGACGACTTGCGCGAGCTCGCCCTTCTTGTACTGCTCGGCGATGAAGGTCAGGTTGGCCGGCTTGATCTTCGACGCCTGGCCGGCCGAGCCGAACTCCTGGTAGCGCTGCACGCAGATCTTCTTGGCGGCCAGCATCGCGGGCTTGAGGTAGTCGCGCGGGTCGAACTTCTCGGGGTTCTCGGCGAGGTACTGGCGGATCGCCGCGGTCATCGCGAGGCGGATGTCGGTGTCGATATTAATCTTGCGGACGCCGAACTTGATGCCTTCCTGGATCTCCTCGACCGGCACGCCGTAGGTCTCCTTCATGTGGCCGCCGTTGGCGCGGATGATCGCCAGCAGGTCCTGCGGAACCGACGACGACCCGTGCATGACCAGGTGCGTGTTCGGGATGCGCTTGTGGATCTCCTTGATGCGGTCGATCGCCAGGATGTCGCCGGTGGGCTTGCGCGTGAACTTGTACGCGCCGTGCGACGTGCCGATCGCGATGGCCAATGCGTCGAGCTGCGTGGCCTGCACGAAGCGGGCCGCCTCGTCCGGGTCGGTCAGCAACTGTTCGCGGGTCATCGTGCCTTCGGCGCCGTGGCCGTCTTCCTTGTCCCCCATCATCGTCTCGAGCGAACCGAGCGCGCCCAGTTCGCCTTCGACCGTGACGCCGATCGCGTGCGCGATGTCGACGACACGCTTGGTCACGTCGACGTTGTAGTCGTAGTCGGCGATGGTCTTGCCGTCGGCCTGCAGCGAGCCGTCCATCATCACCGACGAGAAGCCGAGGCGCATCGCCTGGATGCACACCGCCGGCGACTGGCCGTGGTCCTGGTGCATCACGACCGGAATGTGCGGATACGACTCGACGGCGGCCTCGATCAGCTGGCGCAGGAATACCTCGCCCGCGTACTTTCGGGCACCGGCCGACGCCTGCATGATCACCGGGCTGTCGACCTCGGCGGCGGCGCTCATGATCGCCTGCACCTGCTCGAGGTTGTTGACGTTGAAGGCCGGCAGGCCGTAACCGTTCTCGGCGGCGTGGTCGAGAAGTTGGCGCATCGAGACGAGGGGCATGGCGGAATCTCCAGAAGGCGTGGGGCGGACGGGCGGCACTTCGGCGCACGACCGGGGCGGCAACGCCTGATTTTACCGTGCCGGCGCCCGGATGGGCGCGCCGTGTCTCATGCCGTGTCTCATGCCGTAACTCTCATGCCGAGATAGCCCTTGATCGACGCGATCGCCAGTGGCACCGCCCCGAACACGATAAACACCAGGTCGCCGGGCAGCCGCAGCCATTCGAACAGATGGGATCGTTCGCTGCCGATGTAGTCGAGACTGCGCGCATGCCAGTAGCCGTGCTGCGCCGCGTCCCACAACTGCAACACGCCGCTCGGGAACAGGCTCAGCACTACCATCAGCGCGAGGCCGACGTTGGTCCCGAAGAACGCGACCCGCACGTACTTCTCGATATCGGCCCAGCGCGCGTCGTCGCTGGTCTGGCGCAGCACGAACACCATCAGCGCGATCGCGAGCATGCCGAACACGCCCATCAGCGCCGCATGCGCATGGTTCGGCGTCAGCAGCGTGCCGACCTCGTAGTAGCTGACGATCGGCAGGTTGATCAGGAAGCCGAAGATGCCGGCGCCGACGAAATTCCAGAAACCGACTGCCATCAGGAAATAGAACGCCCACCTGTGCGGGATCACCATGGTCTTGCCGCAGACATCGCACTGGCCACGCGTCGTCTGCACGAAGGCCCACGCGTCGAGCGTCAGCAGCGTCAGCAGCGTCAGCAGCGTCAGCGGGACGACCTCGAGCACCGAGAACATCGCCGACATCGCCATGTTGATGTTGCTGTGTCCGGTGAAGTACCAGTGGTGGCCGGTCCCGATCAGTCCTCCGACGAAGTACAGGATCGCGTCGAGATAGATCACGCGTAGTGCGACGTTGCGACGCGTCAGCCCGAGCTGGCAGAACGTCAGCGCGACGATGGTCGTGGCGAAGAACTCGAAGAAGCCTTCGACCCACAGGTGAATGATCCAGAAGCGCCACGTATCGACGATCGTGTAATGGGTGCGGGCGCCATAGAACAGCGCCGGGACGTAGAACACCGGGATCGCCAGGGCCGCAACCAGGAACAGTCCGGCGACCAGTAGGTATTGCCACACGCGGCCGAGCTCGAGGTACTCCCAGCCCTGGTTGCCGAACCAGAACCACAGGTCGCCGAGCCATTGGGCGATGCCCATCCATTCGCCCAGCAGGCTGCGGACGATCACCACCGCGAACGCGGCGAACAGGACGTGCGCCGAGCCGGCGAACCAGCGTGGCTCTGCGGTGGAAAGGGAACGTCCGAGGAACAGCGCCGCCGCGACATAGGCGGTCGCGATCCAGAAGATCGCCAGCTGCAGATGCCAGGTCCGCAGCAGGTTGCTCGGCAGGATCGTCGACAGGTCGAAGCCGTAGAAGCTGCCTGGATCCACGCGGTAGTGGTCGACCGCGCTGCCGACCAGCGTCTGCGCGACGAACAGCAGAGTCACGACGACGAAGAACTTCACGAGCGCGTCCTGGCCTCGGCTGGATCGACCCGGCAGCATCCGCGGATGCACGTGATGGCCGCGCGTGATCCACCTCCAGAAAATCGAACTTGCCAAACATCAGCAGGACAGCCGCGATGCCGGCGAGCAGGACGATCAGGCTGCGCGCGCTCCAAAACAGCGCGTCGGGCGTCGGCAGGTTGCCGACCGTCGGGTCGTACGGAAAATTGTTGGTGTACGAATAGCCGGCGCCCGGCCGCTCGGCGACCGACGCCCACGCCGCCCACGTGACGAATGCGGCGAATTGACGCAGCTCGGCCGGATCGGTGATGAGGCCGGCCGCAAGGCCGCCGTTGCGCACCGGATGGCGGAAGTAGTCAGTCCAGTAGGCGATCGCCTGTCGATAAGCCTCGGCCTGCGCAGCGGTCAACCGCAGCGTGTCCGTCGCGGCTTCGTAGCGGTTG
The DNA here is from genome assembly GCA_025356395.1 of Betaproteobacteria bacterium. Lineage (GTDB taxonomy): Bacteria > Pseudomonadota > Gammaproteobacteria > Burkholderiales > Burkholderiaceae_D > CAHJXF01. Next base: position 50,357 of record JANXTA010000064.1, on the reverse strand, counting down.
GTCTACAACGCGACGATCGTTTCGGCACCGACGGCCGCCTGCTGCGAACGCGTCAACGCCGACCACGGCTGCCGATACTGTCGCTGCGTGATCGCTTCGGCGGTCACGACACCCATCCGATGCAGCGCCTCGGCCGAATAGTCCGGACCGAGATAGGCGCCGTGGCCCCAGATGCTGCCGTTGGCCATCAGTCCGTATTTCAGGAAGACCGACTGCCCGTCGCCGACGTCTTCGGCGCTGAACAACGCCGTGCCGTCCGCATCGACGACATGCGCCGGAATCGGCGGCGCGTTGCGATAGGCGAGCATCGTGATCGCAAGGATCCCGGAGAAGCCGATCGCCATCACGATCAGGATGCCGCGTATCCACCACGGCGACAGCGGGCCGTCGTCTTCGCTGAGGGGTTGTGCCGCGACTGTCATGGTCGAGTCCTTCGATTCAATTGATCACTCATGCGAAATAGGCAAGACCGAGCGCGCGCCTGACCTCTGCAAAGGTCGCCGCCGCCTTTTCCCGTGCGCGTTCCGTCCCGTGTCTCAGGACGTTGATGATCTCACCGGGGTCCTTTGCGAAGCGTTGCCGTCGCAGGCGAATGGGCTCGATGACGGCCTGAAGGCGTTCATCGAGCAGGCGTTTGAGCGCGCTGTCGGCCAGACCACCGGCGCGGTATCGACGCTTCAGTTCCGCAAGCCGTTGCTTGTCCGATTCGAAGGCATCGAGAAAGGAGAACACGACGTTCCCCTCGACTCGACCCGGGTCGTCGACGCGTAAATGGTTCGAGTCGGTGTACGTGCGCTTGACCGCCTTGTGGATTTCATCCGGCTCCGCGCCCAGGGAAATCGCGTTATTCAGGGACTTGCTCATCTTCGCCTTGCCATCGACGCCCGGCAGTCGTCCGACCGGTGACAAAAGCGCGCCGCACTCGACGAGAATGTCCCGGCCCACACCGGCATTGAAGCTTCGAACGAGCTCATTGGTCTGTTCGATCATCGGCAGCTGATCTCTGCCGACGGGAACCACCGTCGCTTTGAAAGCGGTGATATCGGCGGCCTGGCTGACCGGATAGACCAGAAATCCCGCCGGGATATCGCGCTCGAATCCGCGCAGGCGTATTTCTTCCTTGATCGTGGGATTGCGCTCCAGCCGGGAAACGGTGACGAGATTCATCAACAGCATCGACAATTCGGCCAACTCCGGAATTTGCGACTGGATGCAGATGATCGACTTGGCCGGATCGATCCCGACTGCGAGGTAATCGATCGCCACTTCGATCACGTTTTCCCTGACCGTGAAGTGTCGCCCCATATGGTCGGTCAAGGCCTGCATGTCGGCCAGCAGCAAGTATTGCTCCGCCTCGTCCTGCAGCTTCAGGCGGGCCTCGAGCGACCCGACGTAGTGACCGAGATGCAGGGGGCCGGTGGTTCGGTCGCCGGTCAGCACAACCGGCCTGGATGGAGTTGCTGTCATCGTGATGCCGTTCGACGTCGCGTTGATGTTCCGGGCCGGACCATTCGTCTCTGCGCGACTATCGCTCCAACAGGTGAAGCTTGCCTTTCACCTTGCCCCATTCTTCCGCGCCGGCCAGCGCCTCCCGCATGACGTGGATCGGCCTCCAGATTCTCGCCAATTCCGCATTGAGGGCGGTGAAATGCATGAGGTCGTCCGGCACATCCTCGCCGGCGAAGATCGCGTCCACGGGACATTCCGGAACGCACAGACGACAGTCGATGCAGTCGTCGGGATCGATCGCGAGAAAATTCGGCCCGTCGCGAAACGCATCGGTGGGACACACGTCGACGCAGTGCGTGTATTTGCATTTGATGCAACTGTCGGTCACCACGAACGTCATCGCCAGATTCCACCGGGTACGAATGTTCGAGTTCAGGCAATCAGGATGGCCGGCGGATCGTTCGCGAGAAACGATTCGTCGAGCGCTTCATCGAGCGCGGACTCCACGTCGGAGGGCTCCCGCGCGGGCGGCGGTTCCATCGGGCCCTGGGCGGGCAGCGGCGTCACAGCGAATCCTTCACCAGCGCCAACCTGATCTTCTCGATCGCGCGCGACGGCACCAACCCCTTCGGACAGACTTCGGTGCAATTCATGATCGTGCGGCAGCGAAACAGCCGATAGACGTCGTTCAGATCGTCGAGACGCTCCTCGGTTATCTGGTCCCGGCTGTCGATGATGAAACGATAGGCCTGGAGAAGGCCTGCGGGACCCACGAATTTATCCGGGTTCCACCAATACGACGGACACTGGCTGGAGCAGCACGCGCACAGAATGCATTCATAGAGACCATCCAGCTTTTCGCGCTCCTCCGGCGACTGCAGGCGTTCTTTTTCGGGCATCGGGCGGTCGTCGACGACATAGGGCTTGATCGAGTGGTACTGCTTGAAGAACTGCGTCATGTCGACGATCAGATCGCGAATCACCGGGAAGCTCGGCAAGGGACGCAGAACGACCGGTTCCTTCAGCGTCGCTACCGGGGTGACGCACGCCAATCCGTTGCGTCCGTTGATATTGATGGCATCGGAACCACACACGCCTTCGCGACAGGACTTTCGAATCGATAGCGAATCGTCCTGCATCTTGATGCGCAGGATGACGTCGAGCAGCATTCGATCGGTCGACTCCGGTTCGACCTCGTACGGCTGCATGTACGGTTTTTGATCCTTGTCGGGATCGAAGCGAAAGATCGAGAATTTCATTCGCACTTCCTGATAAAACAGTCGGATGTGAACCAGCGCTTCAAACCCCTTGCAACAACAGGATCCGGATCACCCACGCACCGAGCGCCAGCAGGCCAAGGCCCAACAACACGAGCACGGAAACACGTTTCGCGACCGGATGAACGTAGTCCATGACCACGTCCCGCAAACCCACCCAGGCGTGCACGATCAACACCGCGAAGAAGGCCGCCGTCGCGATACTGACTGCGGGGGCCAGCATCCAGTCGCGCCACGCCAGATAGGAACGGGGACGATCGAACAGGAAACGCGCCAGCATGAACGCGATGAAGAACAGCATGAACACGGCGGTCACGCGCTGCAACAGCCAGGCATTCAGCCCGCTGACGGCCCTTCTCACAGCAGCACGCCGGCCGTGAGCAATGCCACGGCGACACCGGCGACGTTCACGATCCACGCACTTCGCCGACCGGCCGGCAACAGCGAGCCGATATCGATATCGCTCGACAGATGCCGGATTCCGGCCAGCAGGTGGTGCGCCAGCGCCCACACGAATACGATCGCCGCGACCTTGAAATACCACTGGCCGACCAATTCGACGACCGTCCGATAGGACTGCGGCCCCTGCAGCGACCGATCGAGAAGATAGATGCCGAAAGGAACGCCGATCGCCAGCAGGACCCCGGTGACGCGATGCATGATGGAAGTCAACGCGCCGACCGGCATCTGGATCTGCAACAGGTTGAAGAACACCGGTCGCCGCGTATTCATCGTCGCCTTCATCGTCTGTCCCGGATCCAAAAGTCTACGCCACCTCCAGCAACCGTTCGCGGGCCGGTTGCAGGTGGTCGATCCGTTCGCGCAGGCCCGGCAACAGCTCGCCTTCGAACCACGGATTGCGCTGGAACCACGGCGTGTTGCGTGCAGACGGATGCGGCAAAGGCAGATATTCAGGGGCGAACTCGCGCCATGCCTTGACCGTCTCGGTCAGCGACGCCTTGCGGCGGCGACCCAGGAAGTGGCGCTGCGCGTGAAGGCCGATCAGCAGCGTCAACTCGACGTACGGCAACTTGGCCAGCAGGTGATCGAGCCACAGGCTCGCACATTCGCGGCGCGGCGGCAGGTCGCCACCGTGGCCGCGTCCCGGGTAGCAATAGCCCATCGGGATGATCGCGATTCGCGAGTCGTCGTAGAACGCGTCGGCGTCTAGGCCCATCCACGTGCGCAGCCGTGCGCCGCTCGGGTCGTCCCACGGAATGCCCGACGCATGCACGCGCGCGCCGGGCGCCTGGCTGACGACGAGGACGCGCGCCGATTCGCGGGCGCGCAGCACCGGACGCGGGCCGAGCGGCAATTGGCTTTCGCAGGCTCGGCAACCCCGTACCGCGAACAACAGTTTTTCAAGCGATGAATATTCCTGCCGCCGGACGACGTTCCGCTCAGCCATATCCGATACCCATCACGTAGTCGCGAAGCAACAGTTCCTCGTATCGGACTTCCTGCAGAAGAACCTGCAGCGCGTCGCGCGCGTTCAGCACACCGATCGGCGTGCCCGCGTCGTCGGTTATCGGAACATTCTTCAACCCGTGCGCCTTCATCGTCGACCAGACGTCCTCCAGGCGGTCGACGGCACTGCACGAGACCACGTCGCGGATCATCACCGACGACGTCGGCGCCACGCATCCGCCGCCCTGACACTGGCCGATGCGGTTCACGATATCGGTCTTCGTGACGACGCCTGCCAGGACACCGGTGGAACCGCACACGACGACGAGGTCGGCGCCGGCGCGAAAAAACGCGGCCGCCTCCAGCAGCGGTGCAGTTTCCATGACCGTGACGAGCCGCTTGCGCGCCGCGGCCAACACGCTTTCAGCGAGCATCGCCTGCGTTCTTTCCTTCATGAATCGTCAACCGTCCCGCGCGGCCGCCTTCGAGGATCGTGGCGTCGTCGGCCGTCCCAGAAGCATCGCTCTCAATACGACCGCCTCATTGTGCGCTTCGTCGCGTGCCGCATAGACCAGGGTGACGGGGCCCACACCCGCCCACCCACGCAATTGCGCGAACTGCTCCGGATGCTTTCGCACTTCGTTCGCGTAACGCCGGCTAAATTCTTCCCAGCGCGCCGCGTCGTGCCCGAACCACTTTCTCAAGGCCGTGGTCGGCGCGAGTTCCTTCATCCAGTGATCGAGCGCGGCGTCGACCTTGCTGACGCCGCGCGGCCACAGCCGGTCCACGAATACGCGCGTCCCATCGTCGCGGGCGGCCGGCTCGTAAGCCCGTTTGAGTCTGATATTGCCGGCCTTCGGCCTGGCACTCATGTCAATACCGCGCGGGCGACGAGGAGCCGTCTCATCCGCGCAGCTTGGCGAGCGCCGCGCCCTTGTGCATCGCGACGTGGTCGCTCTTGTCGCTCTTGATCGCGTACTGCGGCTCGTCGCGGCTCGCGTGATGCGTGTATCCGTCGACGTCGAAGTTCATCGTATGCACCTTGACGATCGTGCCGCCGACATGCCCGGCCTCCGAGTTCCACGCCACGTGGTCGCCGACCTCGAAGGTCTCCCGCTTCGCGGTCTTCATCATCGAACGACGCCCTCCCGTTCGGCCCCGATGCGACGCTCGAATTCGACTTCCACGTGAAGACCCTCGAGATCGCGTTTGACGATGGCGAGCGCCAGCTTCCTGCCGTCGTTTGCATACGCGATCGTGCAGTCGTCCTGTTCGAGCGATCCGTCGATGATGGCGGAGTCGAATCGTTCGGCATGGCCGACGTAGCCGAGGCCGAAATCATATTGCACGGTCCAGAAGAACGGCACCGCATCGAAGCGCTCCTTCAGTCCCAGCATGTTGCGCGCGGCGGTCTGGCCCTGACGCTCGGCCACCACCCAGTGCTCGACGCGAATCCGCTCGCCGGAGAGCCGATCGGGCCAGCGCGCGATGTCGCCGGCCGCGAAGATACCGGGGACGCTCGTCTGCAGATATTCGTCGACCGTCACGCCGCGGTCGACCGCGAGTCCAGCCGATTCGGCCAGCGCCAGCGCCGGCTTGACGCCGACGCCCACGACGACGAGATCGGCTTCGAGCGCGACGCCGTCGCTCAAGGTCACGTGGTGCGCATCGATCCGGACCGCGGTCGCGCCGAGATGGAAGGTCACGCCATTCTGCTCGTGCAGTTGCCGGATGAAGGCGCCGGCCTCGGCGCCGAGGACGCGCTCCATCAGGACGGCGTCGCGTCCGACCACATGAACGCCGACATGGCGTGCGCGCAGCGATGCGGCGACCTCGAGCCCGATGAAGCTCGAGCCGATCACGACGGCATGGCGCGCCGTCATGGCGCTGTCGACCAGCGCGCGGCTGTCGGCCGCGGTGCGCAGGTAGTGGACGTGCGGAAGGTCGGCGCCGGGAAAGTCGAGCTTAACCGGCTCCGCGCCGGTCGCCAGCAGCAGCGCGTCGAAGCGATGACGGCTGCCGTCCGCCAGCTGCACGTCGCGATTCCCGGTATCGATCGCGACGACACGCGCGGCCAGCTTCACGTCGATGTCGTGCTCGCGATAGAACGCCTCGGTGCGAAGCGGAACGGCGTCTTCGTCGTCGGTGCCGGCGAGGAAGCCCTTCGAGAGAGTCGGGCGATCGACCGGCAGCGACGCGTCGGCGCTCAGCATCGTGATCCGGCCGGCGTAACCCTCCTGCCGCAGCATCTCGGCGGCCGCGTTGCCCGCCGCGCCGCCGCCGACGATCACGATCGTCTCCGGCGGATTCGTGGCGGCCGGCGGCGGGCGCACCGTCGTCGGGCGCTTCTCGCGAACGCGGACGACGTCGCCCTGCCGCTCCACGCGCCAGCATGCGATTGGATCGAGCGCCGGCGCACGAACCGCGTCGCCGTTCCGCAGATCGAAACAGGCGTGATGCCACGGGCAGCGCAGCGTGTCGCCGACCACGAGTCCGTCGACGAGCGGCGCGCCGTAATGGGTGCAGGTGGCGCCGACGGCGAACACGTCGTCGCCACGCCGCACGAGGATCACCGGCTCACCGCGCGCATGTCCGAGCAGCATCGCGCCTTCCGCGATCGACGACTGCGGAACGCCGCTGATCAGGTCCGGCCCTTCGAGCTTCGTCTCTTCGTCGCTCATGGCACTCCTTCGCTGCCGTCGCCGATATTCCGGTTCATGCTATCCGAAGAGGTCGGCCGGCGGCGGATAGGTGATGCGCGTCCCGTCGACGTGCGCGAATGCGGTCAGCAGATGCGGCTTGCGATCCTTCGGTCCGATGATGTCTTCGACGCGCACGCCTCGCACCAGCAGCGCATCGCCGATCATCGATCGATGACAGCGCCACGGGACGGCTTCGGCGCACATCAGCGCGCAGCACTCGACGGCGGCCAACTCGACGACGGATCGCACGTTCTCCGCGAATTCCGGCGTCTGCATGTAATCCGCATAGCCACGAAACGAAAGGTTGTGCCATCCGGTGTTGGCCGAGTCTGCGCGCGCATGGCGCAACCCGCCGAGGCCGGGGATGTGCGTGTACGCGACCCGGAACGCCTTCAGCGACCGGGGCAGCTCATCGCGGTCGAACTGCGGGTTGTGGCGCGACCGCGGCACGGTCCTGACATCGAGGACGTGCACGACCCGGTTGCTCAGCAGCAGGTCGACGAAGGTCTCGATCGGCCGATTCGAATGGCCGATCGTGCAGATCAGCGGCGGATCCAATACACGTCCCCGATCGGCTACGCGCCGTGCAACAGGATCGTGACGAGGACCGATGAATCGTCCACGGCTTTCAATCCGTGATCGACGCCGCCGGCCAGGCAGACGAGGTCGCCGGTCCGCAACACGCGCGTCGTCTCGTCGAACCTGAATTCGATTTGTCCCTCCAGGCACTGGACGGTGATTTCGCCGACCACCCGATGCGCGGGCATCTCGTCTCGGGCCAGCAAGACCATGCGAAACACTTCGAGGCGATCGGATTTGTACAGCGCCTTCGTGATCGCGCCTTTCAGGTCGTGCTGCAACGGACGAACGTCGATCACTTCGCCGGACGATGCGTGGTGGATGGCCATGAATGCTCCGTTATGTTCGCTTTAGCCCGGCTTGCCGTCGAGACGCGCACGCGTCAGCACGGGCCAGTAACGCACCGTGAAGATCGCGAATGCCGCCGACCAGCAGAGCCCCGCGCCGCCGACGGTGACGAGGTAGGCATCCGGAAACAGCATGCCGCCGACGACCCGGATGATTGCGGCGAACTGGATCAGGATGAAACACGCGACCTCGAAGCCGTCCGCCGTGAGCGGCCTGGCGGTATGGCCCCGGGCGGTGCGCGTCATCATGCCGATCGTCATGCCACCGATCGCGCCGATCGTCAGCGCGTGGATCGCGAGCGATGTCGCGAACAGGCCGAGCGCTGCGAGCGATCGAAGCACCAGATACGCGACGATCCACCCGTAAGACGCGTGGAGGATCCACACCAGCGGCGCCGGCGACGTCCGCCACGGTTGCCACAGGAAAAGACGGACTGCGTGCGCGACCGCGGCGACGCCTGCGACGACGGCGATCAGCCAGGGAGCGACCTGCAGCGCATCGGCCGCGAGCAGCGCCAGCAGGCTGCCGAGCGCGAATTTCTCGACCACGGCGTTTCGGGTCGCGCGGTTCCCCGGCACGCCGTTGTTCGTGAACATCGGGATGACGCGCCCGCCGACGACCGCCACGATCAACGTGACGACGTCGAGACCGGCCTGCAGGCTCGTCAGCACCGGAAGGCCGGCCACGCCGATGAACGACAGGTGATAGGCCAGCGCGGCCGCCCCGATCAGGACCATCAGCAGCACGAAGAAATAGTTGCGCCGGTTGCGACTCCTGACCAGCGGGATGCCGATCGCGACCGCGATGGCGATCGGAAACGCCGCATTGACCAGCGCCGCAACGGTCTCGAAGTGCGTCACGGCCGTCACGCGGCCGGCGACCCACAGCAACACCAGCGCGGCGAGCGCCGGACCGGTCGGCGTCGGCTGGTCGGTCCACGCGCGGACGGCCGTCAGCAGGAAGCCGGCGATGACCGCGACGGTGTATCCGAACAGCATCTCGTGGGCATGGCCGAACATCGCGTGCGACCACGCGTCCGGCAACGCGCCGGCGTATTGGGCGATCCACAGCGGGATCGAGATCGTCGCGAAGAGACCCGCCGCCAGGTAGAACGGCCGGAAGCCCAGGTCCCACAGTGCGAAGCGCGGCGACGCTTCGACGCGTGGGTCCGTCATCCGCGCCTCACGGCACCATCAGGCGGCCGACGCGCGGTGCGCCGCGTCGGTGACCTTCGCGAGCAGCTCGCCGACCTTGACGATCTTCAGCGTGTTGGTGCCGCCGGGTTGTCCCATCGGCTCGCCGGTCGTCAGCACGATCAGGTCACCCGACGCCACGACGCCCTTGCGAAGCAGCAGCTGGACCGCCTCGGCGATGGCCGCGTCGCGATCGAAGTTCTCCTCAAGCTCGAACGCGCGGACATTGCGGAACAGCGAGAGCTTCCGTTGCGTCTGCAGCCGCGGCGTGAGTGCGAAGATCGGGATGTCGATGTCGTGGCGACTCATCCACAGCGCCGTCGAACCTGAGTCGGTTAACGCGACGATCGCCTTGCAGCGCAGGTGATAGGCCGTGAACAGCGCGCCGTAGGCGATCGACTGGTCGACGCGCGAGAAGGTCTTGTTGAGGAAGTCGGCGTCGAGCTTGACGGTCTCGGACTCGTCGGCGGCCGTGACGATGCTCGCCATCGCCAGCACCGTGGCGACCGGATAGCGGCCCGATGCGGTCTCGGCCGACAGCATCACGGCGTCGGTGCCGTCGAGTACGGCGTTGGCCACGTCGGACACCTCGGCGCGCGTCGGAATCGCGTTGACGATCATCGACTCCATCATCTGCGTGGCCGTGATCGCGAACTTGTTCGACGCGCGCGCCATCTTGATCATGCGTTTCTGCAGCGCGGGCACGGCCGCGTTACCGACCTCCACCGCGAGGTCCCCACGCGCGACCATGATGCCGTCGGAAGCGTCGAGGATCTCCTGCAGCGCGGGGATGGCTTCGGCCCGCTCGATCTTCGCGATCATGTACGGCAGCGGCATCTTGGCTTCGTCGGCCGCCGCGTTGGCGAGCAGCCGCGCCATCGACATGTCGGTCGCGTTCTTCGGGAACGACACGGCAATGTAGTCGGCGCCAAGCTTCATCGCCGTCTTGATGTCCTCCATGTCCTTCATCGTAAGGGCGGGTGCAGTGAGGCCGCCATCCTGGCGATTGATGCCCTTGTTGTTCGACAGCTCGCCGCCGATGCGCACGGTGGTCAGGATCTTCGTGCCTTCCACGCGATCGACGATCAGGACGATCAGCCCGTCGTTGAGCAGCAGCACGTCGGCCGGCCGGACGTCGCGCGGCAGTTCCTTGTAGTCGAGGCCAACGCGGTCGAGGTCGCCGAGCCCTTCGAAGGCGGCATCGAGCACGAACGGCGCATCGGCCTGCAGGTCGATCTTGCCGTCGACGAACTTGCCGATGCGGATCTTGGGGCCCTGCAGGTCGGCCATGATCGCGACCTCGCGACCCGCGTTGCGCGCGGCCGTGCGAACGCGGTCGCCGCGCAGCATGTGGTCGGCGGCGGTGCCGTGCGAGAAGTTGAAACGGAAGACGTCGACCCCGGCGCTGATCAGCTTGGCGAGGATGTCCGGTTCGGTGGAAGCGGGGCCGAGGGTGGCGACGATCTTGGTGGCACGTGGCATGGAGTTTGTCTAGCGCAAAGCGCCACCTTATGTCATCCCGGCGCAGGCCGGGAGCTCATTGATCGTCGACGCGAAAACATGGGGTCCCAGCCTTCGCCGGGATGACACGGTCAGGTCTTCGCGCGCTCTTCCAGCACTTGCACCGCCGGCAAGGTCTTGCCTTCAAGGAACTCGAGGAACGCCCCACCACCGGTCGAGATGTAGCCGACCTGAGCCCCGATGCCGAACTTGGCGATCGCCGCGAGCGTGTCGCCACCACCGGCGATCGAGAAGCCCGGACCCGACGCGATCGCTTTCGCGAGGCGCTCGGTGCCGCCGGCGAACGCATCGAACTCGAACACGCCGAGAGGTCCGTTCCACACGATCGTGCCGGCCTTCGCGACGATCGCGCCGATCACCTTGCTGGTCTCGGGACCGACATCGAAGATCATGTCGTCGGCCTGCACGTCATCGACGCCAATGGTGCGGGCCTCGGTATCGGCCGAGAACTTCTTGCCGACCACGACATCGGTCGGCAGCGGCACGTCGGCACCCCTTGCCTTCATCTTGTCGATGATCGCCTTCGCGTCCTTGACCAGGTCGGGCTCGCTGAGCGACTTGCCGATCGCCTTGCCCATCGCGGCGAGGAAGGTGTTGGCGATGCCGCCGCCGACGATCAGCTGATCGACGCGATCCGACAGCGTCTCGAGGATGGTCAGCTTGGTGCTCACCTTCGAGCCCGCGACGATCGCGACCAGCGGACGCTTTGGATCGTGCAGCACCTTACCCAGGGCGTCGAGCTCTGCCGCGAGCAACGGACCCGCGCAGGCCACCGGCGCGAACTTCGCGATGCCGTGCGTGGTGGCCTCGGCGCGATGCGCGGTGCCGAAGGCGTCGTTGACGTAGACGTCGCAGAACGAGGCCATCTTCTTCGCGAGCGCCTCGTCGTCCTTCTTCTCGCCCTGGTTGACACGGCAGTTCTCGAGCAGCACCACGTTGTCCGGGTCGAGGGCCGACTGCCACGAAGTGTCCTCGATCCAGTTGGAGATCAACGGCACCTTGCGCTGGAGCAGTTCGGCGAGGCGCTCGGCGACCGGCGCGAGCGAGTCCGCGGGCTTAAAGGCACCTTCGGTCGGACGTCCGAGGTGGGAAGTAACCATGACGGCCGCCCCGGCCTTCAGGGCGGCTTCGATGGCGGGGACGGACGCGCGGATGCGTGTGTCGTCGGTGATCCGGCCGTCGTCGTCCTGCGGGACGTTGAGGTCGGCACGGATGAAGACCCGCTTGCCGGCGAGGTCGAGATCGGACATGCGGATGAAGTTCATCTGGCCGACATCAGGTCGACCGTCGCATCCAGCATGCGATTGCTGAAGCCCCACTCGTTGTCGTACCAGCTCGTCACCTTCACGAGTCGACCCGAGACCTTCGTCAGCGTCGAGTCGAAGGTCGACGACGCCGGATTGTGGTTGAAATCGTGCGACACCAGCAGCTCGACGTTGTAGTCGAGCACGCCCTTCAGCTCGCCCTCGGACGCGGTCTTCATGATGGCGTTGACCTCCTCCACCGTCGTGTCGCGCGAGGCGATGAACGACAGGTCGACGATCGACACGTTGATCGTCGGCACGCGGATCGCGAAGCCGTCGAGCTTGCCCTTCATCTCCGGCATCACGAGGCCGATGGCCGCCGCGGCGCCGGTCTTCGCCGGGATCATCGACATCGTCGCGCTGCGCGCGCGGCGCAGGTCCTCGTGATAGACGTCGGTCAGCACCTGGTCGTTGGTGTACGCGTGCACCGTCGTCATCAGGCCGGTCTCGATGCCGATCTTGTCGTTGAGCGGCTTGACCAGCGGCGCGAGGCAGTTGGTCGTGCAACTACCGTTCGAGATCACCGTGTCGGTCGCCTTCAGCACGTGATGGTTGACGCCATGCACGATGGTCGCGTCGACATCGGCGCCGCCGGGCGCGGAGATGATGACCTTCTTCGCACCGCCGGCGATGTGCGCACCGGCCTTCGCCTTCGTCGTGAAAAAGCCGGTGCACTCGAGCACGACGTCGACGTTCAGCGAGCCCCACGGCAGCTTGGCCGGATCGCGCTCAGCGAAGACCTTGATGCGGTCGCCGTTGACCACGATGCAGTCGCCGTCGGCCTTGACCGTGCCCGGGAACTTGCCGTGCGCCGTGTCGTACTGCGTGAGGTGCGCGTTGGTCTTCGAGTCGCCGAGGTCGTTGATCGCGACGATCTCGATGTCGTGCTTCTTGCCGCCCTCGTAGTGGGCGCGAAGGATGTTGCGGCCGATGCGGCCGTACCCGTTGATGGCGACTTTGATGGTCATGGTCTTGGAGTTGTGGATTGCGAAAGGGATCAGCGGATCTCGTACGAGTACGGCTGCTCGTAGGTCAGCGGGTGTTTCAGCACGGTGCCGGGGTGGAACACCAATTGGTAGCTGGCGATGGCTTCGAGGCTCTTGTGGTCGAGTACCGCATCACCGCTGCTGGCGGCAAGACGCACGCTGGTCGGATGACCGTCCTGCCCGAAGGTCCCGACGACCTTGTTGGTCCCCTTGCGACCGGCCGAGACTTCCTCGCGGGTGTACGCGGGCAGGAAAAGCTGGACGATCATCTGGCCGCTGGCAGTCTTCTCGTCGATCGGAGCCGGCGTGAAACGCATGCGTGCCCGCCAGTCGGTCTGGGTCGAAAACTCGACCGGCCGGCAGAAACGATAGCGTTCGAGCGCAGCGGTCGCGGCGTTCTCGAGCGCGTCGCGATCCGGGTCGAAGGGCTGCACGGTCGCACGAACCTCGCGGGGCACGCCCTGGTCGTCCAGGCGGAAACGCATCTGCACTTCCCAGTTCGTCTTGCGACCCCAGACTGAGTCGGGGAACGCGGCGGGGCTGGTCGCCACGATCTGCGGCACTTTGACCTGTGCGGCACAAGCGGTGGCCGGCGCGAAGTCGGCACCGACCGGGACCGGATCGGTCTGGACGACGGCCGCGCAGCCCGCCAGTCCGGCCAGCAGCAGACTCGATGCACAGGTTCCGAGTCGCGTCATGGCTTCTTCGCCTCGACCAACTTCTTCGCCACCGCCACCACGTTGTCGACGGTGAGGTGGAAGAAGTTGAACACGTCCTTCGCCGGGGCCGACTCGCCGAAACTGTCGATGCCGATCACGGCGCCTTCCGCACGCACGTACTTCCACCAGAAGTCCGTCACGCCCGCCTCGATCGCGACGCGCGGAATACCGGCCGGCAGCACCGACGTCTTGTAGTCGACGGCCTGGCGATCGAACACCGTCGTCGACGGCATCGACACCACGCGCGCGGCGATGCCCTGCGCCGCGAGCACCTTCGCGGCGTCGACCGCGAGGCCGACCTCGGAGCCGGTGCCGATCAGCACGACCTGCGGCTTCTTCGGGTCGACCAGCACGTACGCGCCGCGCGCGATGGCCTTCGTCTGCTGCGCGGTCTTCTCCTGGTACGCCAGGTTCTGCCGGCTGAGCAGCAACGCCACCGGGCCACGCTTGTCCTCGTGATTGCGATTGATCGCCGCCGCCCACGCCACCGCGGTCTCGGTCGTGTCGGCCGGCCGCCAGACGTCGACGTGCGGGATCAGCCGCAGCGACGACGCGTGCTCGACCGGCTGGTGCGTCGGGCCGTCCTCGCCGACGCCGATCGAGTCGTGCGTGAACACGAACACGGTCTGCAGCTTCATGATCCCGGCCATGCGGATCGCATTGCGCATGTAGTCGGAAAACGTCAGGAACGTGCCGCCGAACGGCAGGAAGCCGCCGTGCAGCGCGATGCCGTTCATGATCGCGGCCATGCCGAATTCGCGGACGCCGTAGTGGATGTAGCGGCCACCGTCGGCCGCCAGCTTCACCGTCGTCATGCCCTTCCAGTCGGTGTTGTTGCTGGGCGTGAGGTCGGCCGAGCCGCCGAACAGTTCGGGCAGTTCCGCAACGTACGCCGCAATCGCCGCGGCCGACGCCTTGCGCGTGCCGACCGTCTCCTTCTTCTCGGCACAGGCAACAAGCAGCTTGTCGACCGTGGCCGGCCAGGTCGGCGGCCGGTCGCCCTTGATCCGGCGCAGCAGTTCGGCGGCTTCGGTCGGGAAGGCCTTGCGGTAGGCCGAGAACTTCTCGTCCCAGGCCTTCTCGCGCGCGGCGCCGGCGGGCTTCGCATCCCAAGCGGCATAGACGTCCCTGGGGATCGTGAACGGGGCTTCGGTCCAGCCGAGTTCCTTCCGCGTCAGCGCAATCTCTTCGGCGCCGAGCGCCTCACCGTGGGCCTTGGCGGTGCCGGCGCGGTTGGGCGAGCCCCGTCCGATGATCGTGCGGCAGACGACCAGCGTCGGCTTCTCTTCGCCGGGCGACTGCGACAGCGCCTGGTTGATGGCGGCGTTGACCGCCTCGATGTCGTGGCCGTCGATGCCTTCCTGGCCCCCGATCACGTTCCAGCCGTAGGCCCGGAAGCGGGCGGCGGTGTCGTCGGTGAACCAGCCCTTGACCTCACCGTCGATCGAGATGCCGTTGTGGTCGTAGAACGCGACCAGCTTGCCGAGTTTCCACGTGCCGGCGAGCGACGCGGCCTCGTGCGAGATGCCTTCCATCATGCAGCCGTCGCCCATGAAGACGAAGGTGCGGTGGTCGACGACCTTGTGATCGGGCTTGTTGAATTCCTTGGCGAGCAACTGCTCGGCCAGCGCCATGCCGATCGCGTTCGCGAAGCCCTGGCCGAGCGGACCGGTGGTGGTTTCGATGCCCGGCGTGATGCCGAGCTCCGGGTGGCCGGGTGTCTTCGAATGGAGCTGACGAAAACGTTCCAGCTCCTTCATCGGCAGGTCGTAGCCGGTGAGGTGCAGCAGCGCGTACTGCAGCATCGAGCCGTGGCCGTTCGACAGGATGAAACGGTCGCGGTCGATCCATAGCGGATTGACCGGGTTGTGGCGCAGGTGATGCTTCCACAGCGCGACGGCGATGTCGGCCATGCCCAACGGCATGCCGGGGTGACCCGACTCGGCCTTCTGGACCGCGTCCATCGCCAGTGCGCGAATCGCGTTGGCCATCCGGGACGGTGAAGCGACGGTCGCTACCGCGTTTTGTGGGGAGGTGCCAGCCATGATCGTTTCGCCTGTGTGCGTCGAGGTGGGAGAATCGTGGGTCGAATGCGGACCGCTGGTCGGCCGTTCACCGTCGGTGGGCCGGCCGGAAGGGATCGCGATTTTAACAGACGGCTGCTGGTCGACTCGCGTCGGTCCTCGCCGTATTCCGCCGCCCCACACGCCATGACCCTGCCCCGCTTTCACGTCGACATTCCTCTCGTCGTCGGCGAACCCACCACGCTGTCGCGTGCCGCCACCCGTCACGCGCTGCGCGCGCTGCGGCTGCGTCAGGGCGAGATGCTGACCCTCTTCAACGGGCACGGCGGCGAGTACGCAGCCCAGCTGATCAACGCCCGCGAGCCCGAAGCCGAGGTGCAGGTGATCCGCTTCGACGCGCGTGAGGCCGAGCTGCAGTGGCCGATCACGGTCGCGCAGGGACTGTCGTCCGGCGACCGAATGGACTGGACCGTCGAAAAGGCGGTGGAACTGGGTGCCGCGGCGATCGCTCCGCTGGGCATGGCGCGCAGCGTGGTCCGGCTGTCCGGCGAGCGGGCGAAGTCGCGCCGCGACCACTGGCAGGCGCTCGCGGTCGCGGCGTCCGAGCAATGCGGCCGCAACCGCGTCGCGGAGGTCGAATCGGTCAAGCCGCTCGCGGAATGGCTGCAGGCGCTGCCCGACGCGACCTTGCGCCTCATCCTCGCGCCGGACGGCGCTTCGCTGGCGACGCTGCGTCGACCTCCGGTGGGACGACGCGTCGTCCTGCTGGTCGGCCCCGAGGGCGGCTTCACCCCCGAAGAACTGCAGACCGTCATCGAGGCAGGTTTCCGTTCGACGTCGCTCGGACCGCGCGTGCTGAGGACCGAGACGGCTGCGGCTGCGGCGATCGCGATGCTGACGGCGCTGTGGGACGGCGATTGAAGGCGTGACGGGCGCTTTCGTCGATAATCGCGCCCCGATTGATCCGGTTACGAAGCACCAACGAAGGAGAAAAGAATGGGACTGCTCGACAATCTGGGTGGATTGGCCTCGCAACTCGGCGGCCAGCAGGGAACGAATGCCAGCGGCGATCCCAAGGCCGCGCTGGTCCAGGCCGTGCTCGGCATGCTGGTCCATGGCAACGAGCCGGGTGGGCTCGGCGGATCGGGCGGCCTCGGTGGACTCGGCGGCCTGTTGCAGCGCTTCCAGGGCGCTGGTCTCGGCGATGCGGTCGCGTCGTGGATGGGCAACGGCGCGAATGTTCCGGTGTCCCCGGACGAGGTCAAGTCGGCGCTCGGCGACGGTCCGTTGCGCACGCTGGCCGAACACGCCGGACTCGACGAGAACGAGGCGGCAATGCATCTGTCGAGCCTGCTGCCGCAACTGGTGGACAAGCTCACGCCGAATGGTCAGTTGCCGGCCAACGGCGTCCATGAAGGCGGCGTCGCCGGTGCGCTCGAGTCGCTGAGCGGCCTGTTCGGCCATCGCTGAAGAATCCGGTCGCGCAAGGCGCGCCCATCACTTCGCTCCCACCACGCGAGACAGGAGGTTGGTTCCATGCTTCGAGCCCTCAACTTCCGGTACATCACATGCAGATCCACATCTTCAGGGGTCCGGGTCGCATCTTGGGCTTCACCGCCCATTCATCGGATGAGAACCTTCAGAAGAAATATGCGCCCTGGACGGCATTCAAGACGATCGACCTTCGCCGGGACGACCCGACCCCTGGCGTCGACGCAAATCAGTGCCTCGACGACATCGAGGCCAATGGAGAGCACCTGACCGAGGCGCACGTCCGAATCACGGAGGAGGCGATTCGGTAAATTTTTTTCGCGCCTTCAATCGAGAAGCATCGACCGGCTCGCCGGTTGATGCCTCTCACCACGAGCAATGGGACGCGCGCACGGGCGCCCACCGTCTCAGGCGAACGAGTAGAAGACCCTGAAGCGCTTGTCGCTCTCGGCAAGCGTGTCGGCGGCGTCGCGGAAGGTCTCGAGCAGCGATTCGCGGGCGTCGGCGTCGAAGCCCGGACCGACCGGGATGCGGTCGAGCAGGATGACGATGCCGTTCTCACTGGCATCGCCCATGTCGACCAGCGCGTCGTAGAGCGCATCGAGGTTGGCGCCGTAGTGCCCCGCGAAGTCGAGCGTGCGCCCGATCGTCTGCAGCACTTCGGTCTTGAGCGTCGCCCGGCCACCCACGGCCGGCGCGCGGGTCGCGAACGGGACGTGCGCGAAGCGATCGCCGAGCGACGACGCGGCCTCGCGCAGATGCTCGGCCGTGAAGTTTTTCACCGCCTGGACGCTCTGCGGCTTGATCCGATGGAAAGGATGGACGACGTTCATTGCACGATGCGGCGAAAGCTCTGGTAATGGTCGTTGGTGTAGTAGTACTCGCTTGAAGTTCGGAAGTCCCCGGTCTGGCCGCGACCCGCGATGATGCGGCGGGCCGCGCGGTTGCGGGCACCCGGCGTCGACACCGTGTATTCGGCGTAATAGCCGCGCTTCTGGCGCGGCAGGAAGCCTTCCCGGTTCCCGAAGGTGATGCCGTCGCGCGGCGAGCCGAACGGGCCACCCGCGCGGATCTCCGCCAGCACCTGGCGCCCTTCGGGAGGCAGTTCGGCGGCACGAATGTCGCCTTGCGCCGGCGCCACCTCGAGGTAAGGCCTCGCCTGAACCGCCGGCACCATCGCCACCGTCGCGAACGCCAGGACCAGCAGGCAGAACGCACGCGTGCAGAGACCACCGATCCGGGCTGCGTGGCGATCGGTCGAGGCTTTCCGGATCACACCTGTCGCGAATCGGGAGCGGAGCATAGCCCGTCATCGTATCGGACCCGGGGTTCCCAAATCAACACCGTTCCACGATTGCCGGTGGTGGCTTGGCGCCGGTGTTGGATGCGAGATACTCGGTGCATGAACCGCATCCGACACCAGGCCCCGTGGATCGCCGCCGCCCTGATCTGCGTCGCCGCAATCCTGACGCGGCAGTTCCTGATCCAGCCCCCCGAGATCGCGCATCAGTGCGACGCGCCCAAGCTCAGCCTGATCCCGGTCGGCCCCTGGTGGTGCAGCGTCCGGTCCGCGGTGATCATGACCTACGCCTGGGGGGCGCTTCAGTACACGGCGCTGGGCCTGTCGATCGCGGCGCTGGTCTGGCGCCGCGGCTGGCTGGCGGTCGCGACCCTTGCCGTCGGGCTCGTCGCAATCGTCTGGTACACCTATGAGCCCGGCGCCGTCGCGATCACGATCGGCGCACTCGTGCTGGCCCGCCAGCAGGAGCGCTCGACCGTGCCGGCGACGCGTTGATCCAGGTCGCCGCGGCGAAGACCACGCAGAGCAGGACCCAGAAGTCGGCGCTAAGGTTGATCGGCAGTTCGATCACCAGGATGACCGCGCCGGCGATCACCAGCCCCGCGACCAGCAGGCGCTCCTCGACCTCGCGACGGGCGCGCCAGACGATGCCGCCGTGCGCCAGCGCGATGGCCGCGAAAGCGACGATCACCGGGGCCAGCAGTAGCGACGGGAAGTCGCGGTAGCGGGCGTCGAACACCAGCAACAGGTTGACGATCGTCACCGCCACGAGCCAGAACGCCTGCAGCGCACCGCTCAGGCGCGCGCCGCCGGTCACGGATCGATTGCCACCCGACAAGGCTTCGGCCATCGTCGCGCAGGAAACATCGCCGCGCGTCGCCATCCAGCGTGCAACCCGCTCGCTGACGATCAGCGCGGTCACGATCGCGACCGTCGTCGTCATCCCGGTCAACACCCATTCGAGCAGGTCGCGATTGGCGAACACGATGTGCCGCAACTGGGCCGCGCCCATCGCCCCGATCAGGAAGCCGGACAGCAGGCGGACCGCCGTCGCAGCCGGCGTGCGCGCCGACCCGGCGATCGCACCGACCACCGCGACCGCTGCCGCCAGGACCGCGCCGGCCACGAGGCCCATCCACCAGCGCGGCTCCTCGACCACCGGCCCGACCAGCGGAAACTTGTCCTTCAGGTCGTCGTCGTAGAGGCCCCAGTAGCCGCCGACGGTGCCCTCGAGCTTCCGCTTCCAGGGCTGGTCGAAGGCCTCGATCACGTTGTAGGGCAGATGGGTCTTCTCGACGAAGGCCATGAACTCGCGGAAGAAGCGCGCCTCGTTGACGCGGCTGGGGATCGCGCGCCAGCGTTGCCGGCCCTGGCTCGGCCAGCCGGTCTCGCCGATCAGGAAGTCGCGACCGGGGAACGCCACCTGCATCTTCTGGTAGATCGCGTCGACGTGATCGATCGCCTGGTCGATCGCGACCGGCTCGTCCTCCCAGTACGGCAGGATGTGGATCGTGAGGAAGTCGACCGCGGGCGCGACCTCGCGGTACTTGAGCCAGAACTCCCACACATCGGCGTAGGTGACCGGCAGGCCAGTGGCGGCCCGCACCATCCGCAGGTGCTCGGCGATGGTTCGCTGCGGCAGCTCGCCGCGCAACAACACCTCGTTGCCGACGACAATGGCGCGGATCACGTCGTACTCGCGCTTCGCGACCTCGATCGTCATCGTCAACTCCTCGGCGTTCTCGACGGGGTTGCGCGACAGCCAGGCACCCAGCAGCACCTTCATCCCGTAACGCCGCGCGATCGCAGGTACCTGGTCGAGGCCCTGGCCGACCGAGTAGGTCCGCACGCAGTCGAAGCGCCGCGACAACGCCTTGAGGTCCTCGTCGATCCGCTCCGGGGAGACGACGTAGCCCGGCGTGAACGGCGACTCGCCGGGCTTGCGGTACGGCGCGTACGACACGCAGGCGATTCGACCGCTCGGTGCGGCGGCCAGCTCGACCGGCACGCCGAGACGGATCCAGTAAGCCGCGGACGCGACAGCGGCAACGGCGAGAAGCAGGAAGATGGCCGCGCGGGCTGTTGCTGGAAGCATCGGGGGGTTCGGCGGCGGCGACAGCAACGAGGGTTGAAAGGACGCGGACACTGGCGTCGCGCCGCATTCTACCGAGCGCCAACCACGGAACGATTCAGAGCACCGTGTCGGGCATCACGAAGCCCGGCGGCGTGGCGCCACCTTTGCAGTCCTTGACGACGAGATCGATCACCAGCGGGTCGATCAGCACCGCCGCCAGGCCGGCCTGCACCGGCTCGTCCGCGCGCGGAACAGGAACGTGCAGGGCTTCGCGGCGATCGCGGAACACATCGTTCCACGGTCGCTTCGCGTCCAGCAGTTCGTCGATCGGTGTATCGGCCTGGTCCGGATCGTGCGTGACCGCCCATTTGAAGTCGGTAAGCGCGTAGACCCGATCCGTTCGCGTGGCGGCGAACATCGCTGACCAGATGCCGAGCGGGCCGATTCGATCGGGGCGTTGCGACTGCATCGATCAAGGACAACGCCGCCACTCGCCAGGCGAACGACGCCACCGCCTTTCGGCAACAGATATTGGGCGTTCACAGCCGCCGCATGGCCGTCACCGAACGGAAGCACCGGGGTGTAGACGCGATCGAGCTCGCCGTCGCGCGCGAACGGCAGCAGGCGGATCGACACCTGACGTCCGACGCGGGCAAGGTGCAGTTCAGTGCCGTCTTCGCTCAGCGTGGCGCCGTCGTCGGGGTGCCAGGTCCGCTTGCGGATCTCGCCATTGACCGCGAAGCGCAGGACGTCGGTCACCTGCGACAACGTGAAGCAGGCCTGCACGCCCCGCTGACCAGGCACGAAAGCCAGCGACACGTCGGCCGATTGCGCGAACGCGGGGACGCACGCGCAGAGCGCAAGCGGCGACAATCAACGGCGGCAGCGGTGAGCGAGGGTCATGCGGATCGAATCAGTGAGCGGTCCGTGGAGCCTATCGAAGCGAGGCGTCGAGTCGCTAAAATCCGTCGATGTCTTCAACGCCCTCCCCGAAGCTGCCCCGTGCCTTCGACGTCTGCATCGTCGGCGCCGGCCCGGCCGGCTCGACCGCCGCCTATCTGCTGACCCGCCAGGGCCTGTCCGTCGCGCTGATCGACCGCGCGCGCTTCCCGCGCGACAAGACCTGCGGCGACGGCATCACGCCGCGCGGCGCCCGCGTGCTGGCCCGCATCGGCGCGCTCGATCGGGTCGCGGGACAGGGCTTCGCGTGTCGCGGCGTCGACATCCGCGGGCCCGGGCTGAACGGGTCGACCGTCGAGTTCACGATGCGCTTCGACCGGGGTGGTTCCAACGGACCGTCGGACCTCATCGTGCTGCCACGCCTCGCGCTCGACGACCTGCTGCTGCGCCATGCCCTGAGCGCGGGGCCGAGCTACTTCGACGCGACCAAGGTGACTGCGATCGAAACCCACGCTACCTACGCGCGCGTCCTCACCGACACGGACCTCGTCGTCGAGGCGGCCACGATCGTGCTCGCGACGGGCGCCGAGTCGCAGTTGCTGCGCGCCTGCGGGCTGCTCGACAAGAAGCCTGCCGTCGAACACGCTGCCCGGGTCTACTTCGACGACGTCCAAGGTCTCAGCGATCGCGTCGTGCTGTTCTTCGACGGCGTCGACCTGCCCGGCTACGGCTGGATCTTCCCGACCTCGCCGACCTCGGCCAACATCGGCTGCGGCGTGTTCGCGCAGAACGATGTGCAGGCGGGCCGCAGCGCGAAGCCGATGCCGCAGGCGCAGCGGCTCGAAGCCCTCATCGCGACCCATCCGCTGCTGGTGAAGATGCTCGCCCACGCGAAGCAGGACGGACCGATGCGCGCCTATCCGCTGCGTACCGACTTCCACCGCGACTTCGCGGGTCGCAATCGGCTGCTGGTGATCGGCGAGGCCGCCGGCTTGGTCAATCCGATCACCGGCGAAGGAATCGACTACGCGCTCGAGTCGGCCGAGTTCCTCGCGTCAGCGTTCGCGCAGCACTGGCCGAAGCGCGGCCTCGACGGTCATCGTGAGCCCGTGACCCTCGACGAAGCTGCCGCGAGCCGCATCACCGAGGACTATCGCGCGCGCCTGTCGCGCCGCTTCACGCGACGCTTCTCGCTGTATCGCGCAGTGCAACGCCATGCGCTCGCGCCGGAGCGCACGCCCGCCTTGCTGACGCAGGTCGCGAAGGCGCCGGCGTTGCAACGGCTCGTCGTCGATGGCCTCTTCGGCCGCGCCAAGCCGTCACACCTGTTCCGGCCGAAGACGATGTGGGAGATCGCGCGACTGTTCGCGCGCAGCACGCCGCAGTAAGGCCGGCGCCGACTACAAACCGAGCGCGTCGAGGATCGGCTTCTCGTAGACATCGTCCTCGGCCGGATAGCGCAGGGCCTCGACACCCGCCTGCTTCGCGAGCGACCAGAGGACGCTTTCGCCAGCGGGCAATGGGGTCGTCTTCGTCGCGTACAGCGGATCGGCATAGGCCTCTTCGGGCGCGACGATGGTCCATCCGTTCGCGCGGAACATCGCGATCACGTCCGGCAGAAACGCCGCGTTGATGGCGTTCGCGTGCAGCAGCAACACGTGCTTCACGCTGCGACGCAGGACCTGTTGCGACAGCCCGTCGTAGTAGGCCGCGCGGCTCGCGAGGTGCGCCAGATAGGCGTCTCGGAAAGGCGCCGGATCCGCGTCGGGATGCGCGGTCCTCCACGCGCGCCAGCGCAGGTCGTAGTACCAGTCGCTCGCGTCGATGCTGACCGCGCCCGACCCGTAGTCGCGTGCCGCCATCCAGGCGCGGAAGCCATCGCGTTTGTCGTCCGTATCGCCTTCCTTCAGTTAGGGAAAGCGGAACCGGCGCGTCCAGCCGGGTAGGGGTTTCAGCAGCGCCTCGTTGCGCTCGCTGTCCGCGATGAAGGCGTCGAGGGTCGTTTTCGCCGAGCCCAGGCTGATGTGGCGATAGGTATGGTTGGCGATGCCGTGCCCCGCATCGCCCCAGGCCTCGAGCAGTGCGAGACCGTCTGGCGTGTCGACCCATTGGCCCGCAGCGAACAAGATAGCTCGCACCTCGGCATACGCCAGGGCATCGAGCATCGCCGCGTTCCACGTCGCGGCGTGCGGCTGCGCGCGAGGATCGAAACCATCGTCGAACGACAGGGCAAGGGTCTGCGCCTGCACACCGGCTGCCACGCAGAACAGCAGACCCAGCGCGACAGCAGTCCGCAGGATTCGACCGCTCATCCGGGTACCGGCGCGCGACGAAACAGGAAGGTATTGCGCAGCAGCGCATTGCCGGCCGCGTCGATCTGTTCCTTCTTCAGCATCAGGCGTTGCGCCTCGACCTCGATCGTGACGCGCACTCGACCATCGTCCTTCGACGCGCCTTCGAAAACCATGCGGGTCAGAGTCGGCTGACGATCGACCGACACCATGCGGTAGTCCGTGCCGATCCGGTCGGCGTCGCCGGTCGTTCAGGTCAGCACGCTCTTCGCGAAATCGAAACGGACGCTCTCGTAGGAGTACACGGTCTTGCCGGGCCCGTCGTCGAACACGAAGTGCAGCACCAGCGTGTCGGGCGCGCCGAACGCTGCGAACAGTCGCGTCGGCAGCGTCACCATGCGATCGGGCCGCTGGTAGTCGCGGTAGGTCAGCGACCCGACCCATTCGCCCTGAGCGGCCGCCAGCGACGGATCGGACTTGGGATCGTAGAGCGCGTGCGCGGGCAGCACGAACCCCATCGTCGCCGCGATCAGCACGACCCGGGCGAAAAGCACGAGAAACGTTCTGCCCTTCGAGACGGCGCGCATCCCCGTCATCGTCCCGCGTTGGCCTCGACCACGGTCAGCGCCGCAAGGTTGACGATGCGGCGCACCGTCGCCGACGGCGTCAGGATGTTGACCGGCGCCGCGCAGCCGAGCAGCACCGGTCCGATCGCGATGTTGCCGCCCGCTGCCGTCTTCAGCAGGTTGTAGGCGATGTTGGCCGCATCGATGTTCGGCAGGACCAGCAGGTTGGCCTCGCCGCTCAGCGTCGTGTCGGACGCGATCTCGCGGCGCAGTTTCTCGTCGAGCGCGCAGTCGCCGTGCATCTCGCCGTCGACCTCGAGGTCGGGCGCGTGCTGACGCAGCAGCGCGAGCGTGTCGCGCATCTTGATCGCGGACGGCAGGTTCGACGAGCCGAAGTTGGAGTGCGACAGCAGCGCGACCTTGGGCACGATGCCGACGCGACGCATCACGTCGGCGGCCATCATCGTGATCTCGCAGAGCTGGTCCGCGGTCGGGTCCGCGTTGATGTGGGTGTCGACCAGGAACACCTGCCGCCCCGGCAGGATCAGCCCGTTCATCGCGGCGTAGACCTTCGCGCCTTTTGAGTGACCGATCACCTCGTCGATGTAGGCGAGGTGACGATGCACCGTGCTGACGGTGCCGCACACCATGCCGTCGGCCTCCCCCTTGTGGATCATCATCGCGCCGATCAGCGTGCTGCGACGACGCATCTCGAGCCGCGCCATCTGCTGGTCGACGCCCTTCCGCATCATCAGCGCGTGATAGGTCTGCCAGTAATCGCGATAGCGGTCGTCCTGCTCGGTGTTGACCACCGACACGTCGACGCCGAGCTTCATGCGCAGCCCGTAGCGCGCGATGCGCTGCTCGATCACGTCGGGTCGTCCGATCATGATCGGCACGGCGATCTTCTCGTCGACGACCACCTGCACCGCACGCAGCACGCGTTCCTCTTCACCTTCGGCGAAGACGATGCGCTTCTTGTCCGGCGACACCATGCGCGCCGACGTGAAGATCGGCTTCATCATCGTGCCGCTCGCGTACACGAACTGCACGAGGCGCTCGGCGTACGCATCCATGTCGTCGATCGGTCGCAGCGCCACGCCCGAGTCCATGGCGGCCTTGGCCACGGCCGGCGCGATCTTGACGATCAGCCGTGGGTCGAACGGCTTCGGGATCAGGTACTCGGAGCCAAACGCGAGGTCTTCGATGCCATAAGCGGTCGCGACGATGTCGCTCTGCTCCTGGCGCGCCAGCTCGGCGATCGCGTTGACCGTCGCGATCTCCATCTCGCGCGTGATCGTCGTCGCGCCCACGTCGAGCGCGCCGCGAAAGATGAACGGGAAGCACAGGACGTTGTTGACCTGGTTCGGGTAGTCGGTGCGACCCGTGGCCATGATCGCCAGCGGACGCACGGCTTTCACCAGCTCTGGCAGGATCTCGGGCGTGGGATTGGCGAGCGCGAAAATGATCGGCTTCTCGACCATCGTCGCGACCATGTCCTGCTTCAGCACGCCGCCGGCCGAGAGCCCGAGGAAGATGTCGGCGCCGACGATCACCTCGGCCAGTGTGCGCATCGGCGTGTCCTGCGCGAAGCGTTCCTTGTCCGGGTCCATCAGTTCGGTGCGGCCCTGGTAGACCACGCCGGCGAGATCGGTCAGCCAGATGTTGGCGATCGGCAGGCCGAGGTCGACCAGCAGGTCGACGCATGCCAGCGCCGCAGCGCCCGCGCCGGACACCACCAGTTTCACGTCCTTGAACGACTTGCCGCTGACGATCAGCGCATTGGTCATCGCCGCGCCGACGATGATCGCCGTGCCGTGCTGGTCGTCGTGGAACACCGGGATCTTCATGCGCTTGCGCAGCGCGCGTTCGATCTCGAAGCACTCGGGCGCCTTGATGTCCTCGAGGTTGATGCCGCCGAAGGTGGGCTCGAGCGACGCGATGATGTCGATCAGCTTGGCGGGGTCGCGCTCGGCGATCTCGATGTCGAACACGTCGATGCCCGCAAACTTCTTGAACAGCACTGCCTTGCCTTCCATCACCGGCTTCGCAGCCAGCGGCCCGATCGCGCCGAGGCCGAGAACGGCGGTGCCGTTGGTGATCACCCCGACCATGTTGCCGCGCGCGGTGTAGCGGAACGCGTTGTTGGGATCGGTGACGATCTCCTCGCAGGCCGCGGCGACGCCGGGTGAATAGGCGAGCGCGAGATCGCGCTGGTTGACGAGCTGCTTGGTCGGCGTGACCGAGATCTTTCCCGGCGAGGGAAACTCGTGGTATTCGAGAGCGGCCTGACGCAACTCGGCCTGCTTGTCGGTCAACGTGACGCGAGGCGGCTCTGAGGGCTTGCTGACGGCGTCGGTCATGGCGGCTTTCTGGTTGGTCTTGTGAGGAGCATGGGGCGCGATTATCGCTCTGCGAAGGGGACGCCACCACGCCGAGGCACGATGAGGCAAGCGCTTGCCCCTATCATCGCCGCACCGACCCACTCACGACCTTCCGACATGGACCGCAGCAACGCCCTGGCACTCGCCGCGCGCACCGAACACATCACGCCGTTCTACGTGATGGAACTGATGAAGCACGCCCATGCGCTGGAGTTGCAGGGACGCTCGATCATCCACATGAGCGTCGGCGAGCCCGACTTCACCGCACCGCCGCGCGTGATCCAGGCGCTGGCCGATGCGATGCAGCGCGGCGACACGCACTACACCGCCGCGGTCGGCATCCGGCCCCTGAGAATGGCCATCGCCGACTTCCTCAAGGCCCGTCACGGCGTCGACATCGACTGCGACCGCATCATCGTCACGGCCGGCGCATCGGGTGCCCTGCTGCTGACGATGGCCGCGATCGTCGACCCGGGCCACGAGATCCTGATGCCGGATCCGTGCTACCCGTGCAATCGTCACTTCGTGGCTGCGTTCGACGGCGTCGCGAAGCTGATCCCCGCGGGACCCGAGGATCGCTTCCAGCTCAGCGCCGCGATGGTCGAGGCGCACTGGACCCCGAAGACCCGCGGCGTGCTGATCGCGTCGCCCTCCAATCCGACCGGCACGTCGATCGCGCCCGACGAACTGCGACGCATCATCGAGACGGTCGCCGCGCGCAAGGGCCTCTCGATCGTCGACGAGATCTATCTCGAGCTGACCTACCAGGGACCGGGTGAAGTGCGGCATCGCTCGGCGCTCGAGATCAGCGACGACGTGATCGTCATCAACAGCTTCTCGAAGTATTTCCACATGACCGGCTGGCGGCTCGGCTGGGCCGTGGTACCGACGGCGTTGATCCCGACCTTCGAGAAGCTCGCGCAGAATCTCTTCATCTGCGCGTCGACGCCGTCGCAGTACGCGGCGCTGGCATGTTTCGAACCGGAGAACATCGCGATCTACGAATCGCGCAAGGAGGAGTTCAGGCGGCGCCGCGACTACATCGTGCCGGCCCTGCGCGAACTGGGCTTTGGGATCCCGGTGATGCCGGACGGCGCGTTCTACATCTACGCCGACTGCAGTCGCTTCCTGTCGCCTGGGCTACCCGACAGCAACGCGCTGGCGCTGCACATCCTCGACGAGGCCGGCGTGGCCCTGGTACCGGGGAAGGACTTTGGGCATCACGACCCCGAGCGCTGGCTCAGGCTGTCGTATGCCACGTCCATGGAGAACCTGCGCGAGGCCGTCGCGCGCATCGGCAAGCTGCTGAAGCGGTGACGCGTCAGAGCGACGCGAAGCGTCCCGGGTCGGAATCGTCGTCGACCGCAGGGCGGCGCGCGTCGCGCTTCGGATCGGCCTTGTCGTCGCGATGGTCGTCGCTGCGCGGCATGTCCTGCACCGGCTTGCCGGCGGTCGCCGGAATCGGCTCGATGCGCGGACGCGGATTGCCGCGCACGACCTGGGCGAGCTTGTCCTTCTCCTGCAGCACGCGGGAGCCGTAGCCGCTGTCGTCGCCCATGCCGGCGCCGACGTAGAGACGCAGCCCATCGGCGATCGAACCACCTCGACGGATGCAGTCCTTCAGCACGACCGCGCCGACGCGCAGGTTGACCACCGGGTTGAGCGCGATGTTGGGACCACCGAAGTCGTTGAGCTTGTCGCGATGCACCTTGGACATCAACTGCATCAGGCCCGAAGCGCCCGCGGTGCTTTCGGCGAAGGGATTGAAGCCGGACTCGACGCCCATCACCGACAGCAACAACAACGGGTCGAGGCTGAGGTCATGGCCGGTCGTGTAGGCCGCATCGACGAGCATCGAGACCGCATCGAGATTGACGCGGTATTTCTTGGACAGGTAGTTCGCGACCTCGCGCTTCTCGCGGGCGGCAGGCGAACGGTCGACCGTCGCGGAAACCTTGCTGACGACCACGGGGGATTCGACCACCGCGGGTTCGGCGAGACCCAGCATCCGACCCGCTTCGCCGCCCTGGTGCGCGATGGCGCCGCTCAGGGGATCGGGTGTTGGCGCGACCACGGCAACCGGGGCTCGTGCTTCGTCGCCGGGCACGATCCAGCGACCGACGGCGTGGGCGTACTCGGGATGTGCCGCAACCATCGCGACGACACCAACGGAAAGCAGACCGAACAGCGAAAGGCTGTTGTGCATCAGCCTCAACGAAACCCTTCTGACGGCGCGCCATTCGGCCCGCATCAACTTCGCATTCATACTGACTCCTGTCCCGCGTCTCACTGACGGACGTCGGGACGCTCGCATCACGGAAGCGCAGAAGTCGTGGCCCGCAAGCGGATGCACGACCTTCCATGAAACGACGATTTGCGTGATGACCGACGGTCTTCACAAGGCTCGCAGTGCGCGACGAGAATGAAACACTTCGTCGCGAGGCTCGGGACATCGACGTCGAAAATCGACGTAATACCTCAGCCACTACAAGTTGAACCCGGACGAGGCAAACGCTCGATGATTGGACAACATGGGCGTCCGGGAAGCCCGCTCGTTGTGATGGCGTGCGTGAGGCACTGCACATCACGAGAACCGAAAGCGACAAGCGTGACGCTATGCTGCCTGGCTGTTGCTGCGACGGTCTGGCGTGACCGCGGTGGAGAAGGAGCGCGAAAGGTACGCAGCCGCTTTTGGATGGTCAATCAGGGAAATGTTAACTTTTACGGCCCTCCTATGAGGCCAGGTCGATGCGTGGGACGCACACATTCTTGCGATGCCCTGCAGTCTCCGCGACCGACCCGCTTCGCACATCACTCGACTCGATGAAACAAAAGTACGAAGACCTGCGCGACTTCGTCGTGCAACTCGAGAGCGCGGGTGCGCTCAAGCGCATCACGGTACTGATCTCGCCCCATCTGGAAATGACGGAGATCTGCGACCGCACGCTGCGTGCCGGTGGACCCGCACTGCTGTTCGAACACCCGACCGGCGCGACCATGCCGGTACTCGGCAACCTGTTCGGTACCGTCGAGCGCGTGGCGGCCGGCATGGGCCAGGACTCGATCGGCGCGTTGCGTGAAGTGGGTACCCTGCTCGCGCGCCTCAAGGAACCGGAGCCACCGCGCGGCTTCAAGGACGCGGGCCGCCTGCTGTCGATGATCAAGTCATTGCGCGACATGGCGCCGCGCAACGTGCGCAAGCCGCCCTGTCAGCGACACGTCCTCGAAGGCACCGAGGTCGATCTCGCGAAGCTGCCGGTGCAGACCTGCTGGCCCGACGATGCCGGCCCGCTGATCACGTGGGGACTCGTCATCACGCGCGGCCCGCAGGACGTGCCGAACCCGCGCAAGCGCCAGAATCTCGGCATCTATCGCCAGCAGGTGATCGCGCGCAACCAGGTGATCATGCGTTGGCTCGCGCATCGCGGCGGCGCGCTCGACTTCCGCGAGTTCGCGCGGGCTCAGCCGGGTCAGCCCTTCCCGATCGCCGTCGCACTCGGCGCCGATCCGGCGACGATGCTGGGTGCCGTGACGCCGGTCCCCGACTCGCTCTCCGAGTACCAGTTCGCGGGACTGTTGCGCGGCGGGCCGACCGAGGTCGCGAAGTGCCTCGGCTCCGACCTGCAGGTGCCGGCGCGCGCGGAGATCGTGCTCGAAGGCCACATCCCGGTCGCGGCGAAAGGCTACGAAGGTCGCAGCGAGGCCGGCATCGAGCTCGCCGAACGCGGCGGTTACCTGCATGCGATGGAAGGCCCGTTCGGCGACCACACCGGCTACTACAACGAGCGCGACTGGTTCCCCGTGTTCGAGATCGACCGCATCACGATGCGCGACGATCCGATCTATCACTCGACCTACACCGGCAAGCCGCCCGACGAGCCGGCCATCCTCGGCGTCGCGCTCAATGAGGTCTTCGTGCCGATTCTGCAGAAGCAGTTCGCGGAAATCGTCGACTTCTACCTGCCGCCCGAAGGCTGCAGCTATCGCATGGCGGTGGTCAGCATCAGGAAGAGCTACCCCGGCCACGCGAAGCGCGTGATGTTCGGCATCTGGAGCTTCCTGCGCCAGTTCATGTACACGAAGTTCATCGTCGTGGTCGACGACGACATCGATGTGCGCGACTGGAAGGAAGTGATCTGGGCGATCACGACGCGGATGGACCCGACGCGCGACACGACACTCGTCGATCACACGCCGATCGACTACCTCGACTTCGCGTCGCCGGTCTCGGGACTAGGCTCGAAGATGGGCCTCGACGCGACCAACAAGTGGCCCGGCGAAACCACCCGCGAGTGGGGCCGGCCGATCGTGATGGATGCGGCCGTAAAGACCAAGGTCGATGCAATGTGGACGGCACTCGGCCTGTAGTCGCGGACTTCGCAACCACAGGCCCAGGCGTCAAGCCTTGTTGAGGTAAGGCACGATCTTGTCGAGCGTCAGCGGGTAGTTGCGGACCCGCACGCCGCAAGCGTTGTAGACCGCGTTGGCGATCGCCGCCGCCGCGCCGCAGATGCCCAGCTCGCCCACGCCCTTGGCCTTCATCGGCGACGACTTGTCGTCGACCTCGTCCAGGAAGAGCACGTCCTGCACCGGTACGTCGGCATGCGTCGGCACGTGGTACTCGGCGAGGTCGTGGTTGACGAAGTAGCCGTAGCGCGGATCGACGACCGACTCCTCCATCAACGCCGCGCCCAGTCCCATCGTCATCGCTCCGATCACCTGGCTGCGGGCCGTCTTGGGGTTGAGGATGCGGCCGGCCGCGAACACGCCGCTCATGCGCCGCACGCGGATCTCGCCGGTCGCCGCATCGACGGCCACCTCGGCGAAGTGCGCGCCGAAGGTCGCCTGCGCGTACGTCTTTGCGAGCTTGCCGAACTCGATCGTGTCCTCGACCGTGAGGCCCGCCGAACCGACGGCATCGCCGAGCGCGACGCTACGACCCTGGAAGCGCACCTGGCCGTTCTCGAACACCACGTCCGTCGCTGATGCACCGACCTTCTTCGCGATCGCCGCACGCATCTTCATGCATGCGGCATACACGCCCGCGGTCGAGCTGTTGCCACCCCACTGGCCGCCGGAACCCGACGACTTCGGAAAGTCCGAATCGCCCAGCAGCACGGTGACTTTCTCGAGCGGGACACCCAGCATCTCGGCTGCGGTCTGTCCGATCACCGTGTAACTGCCGGTACCGATGTCGGTCATGTCGGTCTCGACCTTCACCTGCCCGTCCGAACCGACGGTGATGCGGGCGCCCGAGTCCATCGCCATGTTGCCGCGGAACGCACTTGCCATGCCGACGCCCACCAGCCAGCGTCCTTCACGACGTTGCCCGGGCATGGCACTGCGCCTGTCCCAGCCGAAGCGTTCGGCGCCCTGCTTCAGGCAACCCACCAGGTTGCGATGCGAGAACGATCGCTTCGGATTCTCGGGGTCGACCTGCGTGTCGTTGACGATGCGCAACTGAACCGGGTCCATCTTCAGCGCCTCGGCCAGCTCGTCCATCGCGATCTCGAGCGCCATCAGGCCGGACGCCTCCCCCGGCGCCCGCATCGCGTTGCCTTCGGGCAGGTCGAGCGTCGCGAGACGATGGGCCGTCATGCGATCAGCGCCGGCATAGAGCAGGCGCGTCTGCATGGCCGCCGTCTCGGGCTGACCACCCTTCTGATCGCCCGACCAGCTCTCGTGCGCGATCGCCTGGATCGCACCGTCCCGATTCGCGCCGATGCGGATGCGCTGGATGGTCGCGGGACGATGCGTCGCGTTGTTGTTGATCTGTGGACGTGCGAGCGCGACCTTGATGGGTCGCCCGGCCGCGCGCGCGCCAAGCGCGGCCATCACCGCATCGCTGCGGATCCACAGCTTGGAACCGAAGCCGCCGCCCACGTAGGCCGAAACGACGCGGAAGTTCTTCTTCGGCAGGCCGAAGGTCTCGGACAGGTCGCGACGCGCCCAGTCGATCATCTGGTTCGACGTCCAGATCGTCAGCTTGTCGCCGTCCCATGCGGCGATGGTCGCCATGGGCTCCATCGCCGAGTGGCTCTGGTCGGGCGTCGTGTAGGTCTGATCGAGACGGACTGCAGCCTTCGCGAAGCCGGACTCGAAGTCGCCTACCTTGCTGTCGGCCGGATCGGAGTCGCCCAACTTCGGCTTGACGGCGGTGGCCGTCGCGGCGGCGAGATCGAACGCGCCCTGCTCGGCTTCGTAGTTCACGCGGATCAGGTGCGATGCCGCGCGTGCCTGCTCGAAGGACTCGGCCACGACGATGGCGATCGCCTGGTCGTAGTGATCGATCTTCGGGCCGCCCATCAGCTTGACGGTGTTGGCCTTGGCTTTGCCGACCTTGCCGGCGTTCTTGTGCGTGACGACCGCGAGCACGCCGGGTGCGGCCTCGGCATCGCGCGTGTCGATGCGCGCGATGCTGCCCTTCGCAATCGCGGCGCCGAGGATCACGCCGTAGGCTTGGTTGGCCACGACGTCGTTGCGCTCGTACGCGAAAGGGGCCCGGCCGGTGGTCTTGAGCTTGCCGTCGATACGATCGTGCGGGTGACCGATGACCTTGCCGTTGTCGATCGGATTGGTCGTTGCGGGGGTATCGAACTTCATGGATCAGACCCTCGCTTCCGTGAGTACTGCGGCTAGCGTTCGTTCGACCAGTGCGAGCTTGAATGCATTCTGCGGCGTGGTGGTTGCGCCGCGCAGGACGACGTCCGTCACCGCCTTCGCACCATTCCTCGCCTGCTCGTCGCCGGCCTCCACACGCCATGGCTTGTGCGCAAGGCCACCGAACGCGAAGCGACCGCGACCGTCGGGCTGGACCACCGCCGCGACCGAGATCAACGCGAACGCATACGAGGCCCGGTCACGCACCTTGCGATAGAGATGCCGGCCGCCCAGCGGCGCGGGGAGCGTGACGGCCGTGATGACTTCATCACCTGCCAATGCGGTCTCGACGTTCGGCGTTCTGCCGGGCAGCTTGTGAAAGTCCGCGATGGGGATGCGGCGCGACGTGCCGTCGGCTTTCACCGTCTCCACCTGCGCATCGAGCAGGCGCATCGCGATGGCCATGTCGCTCGGATGCGTGGCGATGCACTGGTCGCTGGTCCCGACGATCGCGAGGTTGCGATTGAACCCACCCATCGCCGCGCAACCGGCGCCAGGCGTGCGCTTGTTGCACGGCTTCGTGGCGTCGTAGAAATACGGACAGCGGGTGCGCTGCAAGAGGTTGCCCGCCGTCGTCGCCTTGTTTCGCAACTGGCCCGAGGCACCGGACAGCAGCGCGCGACTCAGCACCGCATAGTCCTTTCGCACGCGCGGGTCGCTCGCGAGGTCGGTGTTGCGCACCAGCGCGCCGACCCGCAGTCCACCGTCGGGCGTCGCGTCGATGCGATCGAGTTGCACGCGGTTGATGTCGATCAGATGCGTCGGCGTCTCGATCTGAAGCTTCATCAGGTCGAGCAGGTTGGTACCACCGGCGATCAGCTTCGCGCCGGGTCGGCTCGCGAGGGCTGCAGCGGCCGCAGCCGGCGAGTCCGCACGCTCGTAGGTGAAGGCCTTCATGCTTGCACCCCCGCGACTTCCTGGATCGCTTCAAGGATGTTCGAATACGCGCCGCAGCGGCAGATGTTGCCGCTCATGCGCTCGCGGATCTCGTCGGCGGTCGCGCCTTGCGTCGCGGACAGGTCCGCGCTGGCGTGGCTCGGGACGCCGCGCTTGATCTCGTCGAGCGTGCCTACGGCCGAGCACACCTGGCCCGGCGTGCAGTAACCGCACTGGAATCCGTCGTGCTTGATGAACGCGGCCTGCATCGGATGCAGCTGGTCGGGCGAGCCGAGGCCTTCGATCGTCGTCACCGCATCGCCGTCGTGCATCACCGCCAGCGTCAGGCAACTGTTGATGCGCCGTCCGTTGACGAGCACCGTGCAGGCGCCG
Source organism: Betaproteobacteria bacterium (assembly GCA_025356395.1). GTDB lineage: Bacteria > Pseudomonadota > Gammaproteobacteria > Burkholderiales > Burkholderiaceae_D > CAHJXF01. The sequence continues at coordinate 15,913 of JANXTA010000064.1, read as the reverse complement.
CACTGGCCGTGATCGCAACCCTTCTTGGAGCCCGTCAGCTTGAGGTGCTCGCGCAGCGTGTCGAGCAGCGTGGTCCGCGTGTCCACCTGCAGCGAGACCTGCTGGCCGTTGACGGTCATGGCGACACCCATCGCCGGCGGCGCCGCGAGTTCACGGGCGTCCGCCGGCGACAACGGCACCCCCGCAGCCGTCGCATCGACGCCCGGCATGAGAATTCCGGCCGCCGTGGCCATCCCGCTGGTGAGGACGGCACGCCGCCCCTCGTTGATCTTCTTCAGTTGATTCGCACCCAAGGCACTCTCCCATCGATTCGATGTGATCCACGCGACCAAACCCTGCAACCGCCAGTCGGCAGCACACTCCATATTGGCTGCGAACGCAGTGCGTCCCGGCAAGCACAATTGGGAAAAACACCTCGTCGCTTCGCTGACACAGCGCCGTCACCGCCACGCAAGAATCGACCAGTAGTCGCGGTTTTGCGGACATGCGACAACCCCTTTCGGGTGCCGTCCATCCGTCATACTTCCGTCGTTCTGAATCGGAGGAAGCATGCGTTTTGCAGGCAAGGCGGTCCTGGTGACCGGAGGCGCGCAGGGCATCGGACTGGCCTGCGCGAAGCGCTTCGCGAACGAAGGCGCGACCGTCGCCATCGTCGATCGCAACCGTGCGGTCGGCGAGGCGGCCGCCGCTTCAAGCGGCATCGCGTTCATCGAGGCCGACGTGTCGAAGAAGACCGAAGTCGATGCCGCGGTCGCCGGCTTCATCGCCACGGCCGGTCGCATCGACGTGCTGGTCAACAACGCTGGCATCACGCATGCCGCTGAATTCCTCGACCTTGCGGAAGAGGACTTCGATCGCGTCATCGCGGTCAACCTCAAGTCGTGCTTCCTCGTCGGTCAGGCGGTGGCGCGACACATGGTGGCGACGCCCACGGCCGATGGCAGCGAGCGCGGCGCGATCATCAACATGTCGAGCGTCAACGCGATCCTCGCGATCCCCAATCAGGTTCCCTACGTCGTCAGCAAGGGCGGCATCGCGCAGTTGACCAAAGTAATGGCGCTGTCGCTCGCGCAGCACGGCATCCGCGTCAACGCGATCGGCCCCGGCACCATCGCCACCGAGCTCGCGAAGAAGGCGGTCCTGTCGGACCAGGCCGCGAGCGATCGCGTCCTGTCGCGCACGCCGCTGCGCCGACTCGGCGAACCCGAGGAGGTCGCTTCGATCGCGGCCTTCCTGGCCAGTGCCGACGCGTCCTACATGACTGGCCAGACCCTCTTCCCCGACGGTGGCCGTCTCGCGCTCAACTACACCGTCGCGCTCTGAGCCGCCGATGTCGAACCTAATGACGGGGCTCGTCAAGACCCGACACGTCGACAAGACGAAGGTCGTGTCGGGCGGCGCTGTGCTGGTCGCCTATTCGACCGGACCGACGCGCATCGGTGCCCCCGCGCTGGTCTTCCTGCACGCGGGCGTGAGCGATTCGCGACTGTGGGCCCATCAGTTCGACACGTTCGGCACGCGCCATCGCGTCGTCGCCTTCGATCGCCGCGGCTTCGGCGCGACCGCCGCGGTGGACGAACATTTCTCGAGCGTCGACGACCTGATCGCCGTGCTGGACGCGCTCACCATTCCGCGTGCGGTGCTGATCGGCTGCTCGCAGGGTGGGCGCATCGCGCTCGACGCGACGCTGGCGCATCCGGAGCGTGTCGCCGGCCTCGTGCTGGTGGCCGCGGCGATCGGTGGCGCCCCCGAATCAGCGACCCACGACCCCCGGCTCGACGCCCTGATCGCGGCCTACGAAGAAGCTGAGCAGGCCGACGATCTCGACGCACGCAATCGCATCGAGGCGCACGTCTGGCTCGACGGCCCGTTCTCGGTCGAAGGCCGCGTATCGGGTCCCGCACGCGAGCTGTTCCTCGCGATGAACCGCATCGTCCTCGGCGGCCCGCAGCTCGGCACCGCCGACGTGCCCGACACGGCCTGGCGTCGACTCGGCGACATCGCGGTGCCGACGATGGTGATGTGGGGACCGCTCGACGTACCGAGCGTCGTCGCCAACCTGCGGCATGCCGTGGCGACCATCCCGCGGGCGACCGCGTGCGAGTTCGAAGGCGTGGCTCACCTGCCCAGTCTCGAGACGCCCGATCGCTTCGATGCGGGCCTCGCGACTTTCCTGCACGATGTCGCCATCGTCTGAACGACCCGCCATGTCCGATCACACGCACGACCACCACGACCATCACGACCATCACGGTCACGACCATGCGCACGGTCACTCGCATGCGCACGGCGTACCGGTCGATGCGACCACGGCGACGCTGCGACTGTTCGCGATCGGCATCGCCATCAACCTCGCCTTCGTGCTGATCGAGGCGGGCTTCGGCTGGTGGGCCGACTCGCTCGCGCTGATCGCCGACGCGGGCCACAACTTCGGCGACGTGATCGGGCTGGCGCTGGCCTGGGGTGCGGCGGTACTCGGCAGCCGTCGCGCGTCGGAGCGCTTCACCTACGGACTCGGCGGCTCGACCATCCTCGCGGCACTGGCCAACTCAATGCTGCTGTTGATCGCCGTGGGCGGCATCGTCTACGCGGCGGTCCAGCGGCTGATCACGCCTGCAGCGGTCGACGACACCATCGTGATCTGGGTCGCGGCGGTCGGCATCGTCGTCAACGGAGCGACCGCGATGCTGTTCCTGTCACGACGCGGCGAGGACCTCAACGTGCGTGGCGCCTACCTGCACATGGTGGCCGACGCCGCCGTGTCGGCGGCCGTCGTCGTCGCCGGCCTCGTGATCCGCTACACCGGCATCACGTGGATCGATCCGGTGATGGGGCTGATCGTGGCGATCGTCATCCTGGTCGGCACGTGGGGCCTGATGCGCGACTCGATGCGGCTCGCGCTGGCCGCGGTGCCCGAGCACATCGACGCCGACGCGGTGCGCGGCTATCTTGAGGGTCTGCCCGGGGTCGACGCCGTGCACGACCTGCACATCTGGGCGATGAGCACGTCGGAAAACGCGCTGACGGCACACCTCGTGATGCCCACCGGCCATCCCGGCGATGCATTCCTGTGTGACGTCGCCGAGACCATCGAGACGCGCTTTTGCATCGGCCACGTCACGACGCAGATCGAGACGGCGGACGGGCCGAGTCCGTGCAAGCTCGAGGCGGCGCACGCGGCGTAGCTGTGACACCTCGGAACGCGAACGAGACTCCGGTGAGCCGTTCACTCTCGTCGAACAGCCGGGCCGCGACGGCCTCGTCGCGCGCGGCGCTGCAAGCTTGTGCACGGTCCGGCGGACCGCTCATGCCGGTGATGCCGGCCGGGCCCCAGTAGCTGCCGCCCTCGGCAGTGGGATCGGTCGCCGCGCGCAACGTGGTGAGCGCGCCTTCGTCCGGCGTCATGCCGAGTAACGGACCGAGGAAGCTCAGGAATCCCGCCGTCCTGACCAGGTCCGTCGACGTCCAGCCGGGATGCGATGCCGTCACTTTCAAGGCAGAGCCCGACGCCGTGAGTCGACGCTGCAGTTCCAGCGCGAACAACATGTTGGCCAGCTTGCTTTGACCGTACGCGAGCCACGGACGATAGGGGCGCCGGCGCCAGTCGAGATCGTCGAAGTCGATGCGGCCGATGTTCTGCGCGGAACTGGAGACCACGACGATGCGCGCAGCCGGTGTCGCTTCGAGCAACGGCAGAAGTCGCGCCGTCAGCGCGAAGTGGCCGAGGTGATTGGTGCCGAACTGCAGCTCGTGGTCCTGACGCGTGCGGCCGAGGGGCGGGATCATCACGCCGGCGTTGTTGATCAACAGGTCAACACGGTCATGGTTCGCGGCGAAGTGCTGCACAAAAGCAGCGACCGAATCGAAATCCGCGAGGTCGAGTGCTTCGAGCGTCACCGCACCGATCGGGTTCTCGGCGCGAATTCCATGCAGCGCATTCGCGCCCTTCTGCGGATCGCGACACGCCAGCACGACCGACGCCCCCTTCCTTGCGAGCATCCGCGCCGCTGCGAAACCGATGCCGCTGTTGGCTCCGGTCACGATGGCCGTCCGCCCGAGCTGGCTCGGGACCTCGTCGAAATTCCAGGATGTCATGGCCGGGTCACAGCAGCACCAGCGTCGCCAGGCCCAGGAAGATCAGGAAGCCCAGCGTGTCGGTCGCGAAGGTGAGCAGCACCGACGAGCCGATTGCCGGGTCCTTGCCGAAGCGCGCGCGGGTCAGCGGCACGATGATGCCGAGCGCGGCGCCGACCAGCATGTTGGCCAGCATCGCGCCGGCCATCACCGGCCAGATCAACAGGCGGCCCGACATCGCGTACGCGAAGCCGCCGGCGATGATCCCGCCACCCAGACCGATCAGCACCGAGACGGTCAGCTCCTTGATGACGAGCTGACGCACGTTGGATGCGCCAATGCGGCCCAGCGCCAGTGCCCGGATGATCAGCGTCATCGTCTGGTTGCCCGAGTTGCCGCCGATGCCCGCGATGATCGACATCAGGAAGGCGAGGATGACGATCTGGCCGACCGTATTCTCAAAGCGCGACGCGACGAACGAGGCGACCGATGCGGTCACGAGGTTGAGCAGCAGCCACGGCGCGCGGTTGCGGATCGAGTCGCCGACCGGCGCAAAGATGTCCTCTTCCTCGCGCAATCCGGCCGCGGAGAGTTGCGCTTCCTCGGACTCCTCGCGGATCACGTCGACGACCTCGTTGACGGTGAGCCGGCCGACCAGTCGGCCCTGCGCGTCGACCACCGGCGCGGACACGAGGTCGTAGCGCTCGAACGCCTGCGCCGCGTCGCCCGCGTCGTCCTCGGGCTGCAACGTCAGCAGGTCGGTGCGCATCACGGCGACCACCTCGGTCTCGGGCTCGTTGATCAGCAACCGATCGAGCGGCAGCGAACCGATCAGCTTGTGGTCGCGATCGACGACGAAGACCTGGTCGCACTGGTCGGGCAGCTCGTCGAAGCGGCGCAGGTAGCGCAGCACGACCTCGAGCGTGACGTCGTCGCGGATCGTGACCATCTCGAAGTTCATCCGCGCGCCAACCGAGTCCTCCGGGAAGCTCATCGCCGAACGGACCTGCTCGCGCTCCTCGAGCGTGAGTTCGCTCGACAGCAGATCGAAGACCTGCGGAGGCAGGTCGGGCGCGAGGTCCGCGAGTTCGTCGGCGTCGAGCTCTTCGACCGCGGAGACGATCTCGTCGGTGGTCATCGACGCGACCAGCGCCTCGCGGACGCCCTCGGACAGTTCGAGCAGCACCTCGCCCGAGTCGACGACGCTGTCCTCGGACTTGATGTGTTCCCAGACCGCCATTCGGTGATCGTTTGGCAGCGCCTCGAGCAGGTAGGCGACGTCGGCCGGATGCAGGCAGTCGAGCTCGCGCTCGAGCTCCACCTCGTGCTGACGGTGCGTCAGCGCCTCGCCCAGCCTGTGCCTGGCGTCGTCCTCGCCGTGATGCTGGCGATGCGTGACGGCTTCGACCCGGTCCGCGCGCCGCAGCAGGATCTCCACGCGTTCGAGCGCGCGCTGCGCATCGTCCGGATCGCGCGGGGTCGGATGCTTGGTCAACGGGTCGCGGTCATCGGGCATGGGCCGCATTGTAGGGACGCGGTGACCGTCAATCACGACGCCGCGTGACCAGCACGATGCCGAGGATGGCGCACACGAACGCGATGGCGTGCGCCGGCGTCGGGGTCTCGCCGAGGAACACGATGCCGACCAGCGCCGACGTGATCGGCAGCGCGGTCGTGAAGACGCCGGCCTTGCTGGCCGGGACGTGGCGCAGGCCCGACAGCCACAGCCACGTGGACAACACGCTGGCCGCGATCGCGTAGACCGCGATCAGCGTCCACAGCAGCGGCGTGATGCGTGCGAAGTCGAAGGACAGGCCCTGCCAGATGCCGAGCGGCAGCATCAGCACGAAGCCGACCAGATTGATCCATGCCGAGATCTGCATCGGTCCGATGGATGCGCTGGTCAGCTGCTTGCCGATCACGACGTACATCGCCTCGCAGAACACCGCGCCGACCATCAACGCGTTACCAGCCAGCGCGCTGCTGCTGGAAGCGTTCTCGCCGCCGCGACCGAGCGTCAGCGAACTGACGCCGACGACCGCCAGCAGGACCGCGACCTTGGTGCGGCCGTTGACGCGCTCGGCGAGCGCGATCAGCGACAGGATCGCGACGGCGGCAGGCAGCATGCTCATGATCAGTCCGGCCGCCGTTACCGACGTGCGCGCCACGCCGGACAGCATGCAGATCGAGAACAGGAAGTTGCCGAAGAACGACTCGGCGACCAGCGTGCGTCGCAGCGGCCAGGCGAGCGCGAGACCGCCGCGCGGGAAGCTCCAGGGCAGCATCGCGACGACCGCGATGCCGAAGCGGATGGTCGCGAGCAGGAAGACGGGGACCGTCTCGACGATGACTTTCGAGAAGCCGACATAGGCGCCGACGACCGCCATGCCGGAGAGGAGGTAGAGGTAAGCGGAGAGGGGGGCCACTTTGATGTCATCCCGGCGCAGACCGGGATCCAATCACGTGCAATTCAATGAGGTCCCGGCCTGCGCCGGGATGCGATGAATGGAGCTTTGCTCATGGAAGTTCCGCATCGCCCATCCAGCGCGTGATCACCTCGCTCCGCCGCGCCAGATAAGGCGAGCCGCGGCGTGCGTCGTAGAAGCGCGGGTTGGGTAGCATCACCGCGAGCTGCGCCGCCTGCGACGCGCTCAGCTGCGCCGACGACACCCCGAAGTAATGCCGCGCCGCGGCCTCGGCACCGAACACGCCGTTGCCCCACTCGATCACGTTGAGATAGATCTCGAGGATGCGTTGCTTGCTCAGCCAGAGCTCGAGCATGTAGGTAATGACGAGTTCCTGGCCCTTGCGCAGGTAGCTGCGCTCACCCGACAGGAAGAGGTTCTTCGCGAGCTGCTGCGTGATCGTCGAGCCGCCCTTGATGCGTGCCGCACCCTGACGCTTGCCCTTGCCGACGCTGGCTGCAACCTTCTCGTTGTTCTCGTAAGCCTTCGAGATCGCGTCCCAGTCCACGCCTTCGTGCTCGGCGAAGCGCGAGTCCTCGGACGTGATCACGGCGCGCTTGAGGTTGTCGGAGATGCGTGCGTAGGGCACCCACCGCTGGTCCAGCTTCGCGTTCGGATTCTTCTGTTGCACGAGAGCCATGTGGCTGCGCATGAAGGCCGTATTCGACGGGTCGAAATGCCGGTACCAGCCGATGCAGACGAAGTAGTAGACCTGCAGCAGGAGCACCACCCCGATGCACACGGTGGCGATGCGGCCCAGCCAGCGCAGCACGAGCTTCATCGGCTCGCCTGCAACGTCGCGCGCAAGGTTGCCCGGACGGCTTCGGTCCGCGGACGCACGCCGCGCCAGACGAAGAACGATTCGGCGGCCTGCTCGACCAGCATGCCGAGCCCGTCCGCGGTCGCATGTGCTCCGGCGCGTTCGGCCTCGAAGAGGAAGGGGGTCGGTTCGGCACCGTACATCATGTCGTAGACCAGTCGCGCGTTGCCCAGCACATCGGACGGCAGCGTCAATGCCACGCCGCCGAGGCTTGCCGACGTCGCGTTGACGACCACGTCGAAGGCTTCGCCCCCGATCGAGTCCAGTGACCGCGCCTCGAGCCTCGGTTCATCGGCCAGGGCCACCGCTTTCGCATGATCGCGATTGACGATCGCGATCGAACGCAGGCCGGTCGTGAGCAGCGGACCGAGCACGCCGCGAGCGGCGCCGCCTGCGCCGAGCAACAGCAGCCGCGATCCGGCGAGCGACCGCCCCAGGAGGCGCTGCAGATCGTCGACCAGGCCGGCGCCATCGGTGTTGTCGCCATGCAGTCCTTCGGCATCGACGGCCACGCAGTTCACCGCGCCGGCCCTTCGTGCGCGAGCCGTCACCCGCTCGCCGCACCAGGCGAAGGCCTCGATCTTGAAGGGCACCGTGACGTTGATGCCGCGTCCGCCTTCGTCGAAGAAGGTCTCGGCCGTCGCAATGAAGCCGTCGAGCGGCGCGAGGATGCGGCGGTACTGGAGGTCGATGCCGGTCTGCTGCGCGAACGCCGTATGGATCTGTGGCGACAGGCTGTGCGCGACCGGATGGCCGACGACGCCGTAGCGATCGGTCGTCATCGATCGGGTGCCGGACGTCAGCGACCGATCGCGTTCAGGTCACGCGAGGGGTTCGGCATGGCCCTGACCTCCACGCAGCAGGCGGGACCGACGCACTTGGCGACGCAGTCGTAGCGCGATCCGTTGAGGCCGGGGCGCGAGATTGTCTTGCCGTCTTCCGACAGCGTGCCTTCGGTGTTCGGATTGAGCGCGCGTTGCAGCGTCTCCTGGATCGACAGGTCCTTGTCGCCGGCAGCACCGGTTACCGTCACGCCACCGAGCCGGTTCGCATCGCCCACCGCCGTGCTGGCCGGTGCAGCGGTGCCGCCGAGTGCCGCGGCGCGGCCGCGGTTGTCGCGACGATCGAAGGCCGCCTTGGTCGTGGCCCGCGACTTCGTCAACGGATCGGTCGCTGTCTTGGCGGCCGGCTGGTCGGGCTTGGGCGCGCAGCGCACGACGATCACCGACACGCCTTCGCAGTCGTCGCGCGTGGCCTCGTCGAGGGCCTCGCGGGTAGGCGTCGTATTGACGCGCGTCTGCGCCAACGCCGCGCTGCCGATGACACCGACACCGATGACTGCGATCACGGCCAAAACACGAAGCACTCTGTTCATTTTCTTTCGAAGCGCATTTCGAGTGCGTCGCCTTTGGTGAATCGGAAGGTACTGAAGATTTCGAAGATGTCGTAGTCGCGCTTGAGCTCTTCGGAGAAGCGGCCGTAAGGCGCGCCGAGCAGGACGATGCGACGTGCCGCGCGATCGAGCACCGGCGAACCGGACGACCGCGTAACCTCGACCTCGTCGTTGTAGATGCTGCCGTCCGGATTGAGCGTGACGCGCAACGTCAGGTCGCCGTAGAGATGTCCGCGAGCTTCCTGAGGATAGTTGAGCGTGCCGATCCGCTCGACCTTGTCCTTCCACTGCGTGTAGTACATCGCATAGCTGGTGCCGCGCGTGGTCGGGCCGATATAGCCGCGGCGCGGTCGCGCGTTGTAGTCGCGGGTCTGCTTGTCGACCTGCGCCTCGAGACGCGCGATGGCCTTCATCGAAGTCGTCAGGTCGGTCGTCGGTGCGAAGTCACCGGTCTCGATCGTGCGCGGCGATTCGGGCGGGATCGCGATCTTCGAGTCGCTGCTCTGCGCCACCAGATGACGCTGCTCCGCTTCGAGTCGCTGCAGCGCCGCCTGGGACTCCTTCAGCACTTCGCCGTCGGCCACCTGGGGCATGCGCGGCAGGAACGACGTGGCGCGGCCGGTCTCCTGCTCGCCCCCGCCGTTGAGATCGAACTGCGCGATCGCGTCGGGCTTGAGCGCCTTGTCGACCGAGCGCGCATTGACCAGGATGACTTCGAGCGGGCTGTCCGGCGGCTTGAACAGCGAAGCCTGCGGCATCACGAAACGCATCGCGATCAGGATGACGTGCAACGCGATCGAGACCGCGAGCGCGATGGTCAGTCCGTTGGGCAGGGTGGGCGCGGGCTTGCGTGCCACGCGTCGATTCGATGCGCTGATCACCGGCTTCATCGGCCGTCCGTCGTCGACCGGCAACGTCATGCCCCGGAGGGGTTGCAGCGTCGGCGAGGCGCGGGACATCGGCGGGTGCTAGGACGCGACGTCCTGCGGTTCGGACGTTGCCGCGGGCGCGCAGGTCTCGATCGCCGAACCTTCTGCTGCGGCAGTCTCGACATCGAGCGCGGTCACGCCGGCTTCGACGGACCCTTCCGCCGCATCCCCGAGTTCCTCGTCATCGTCCAGTTCGTCGACCTCCTCGATGATCGCCACGAGACGACATTGCGCGGTCAGGTCGAGCAGATCGGTCGAGATGATCTCGATCTCGACGCGCTGGCCGCGTGCGACCCCGGTCATGCCGGGCGGCGTGCCTGCCGGCCCGACCACGGCCATGCCCGGCACGCGGACCAGCAGCGGGATCTCGAACAGCATCGCGTTGTCCTCGCGCCCCGTCGCGCGCGCCTCGACCAGCGTCCGGCCTTGCTGGCCGAGCCAGCGCAGCGACCAGTAGCGCTCCATCTTCGTCTGGTACTCGGCGTAGGCCGCGTAGGCCGCGTCGAAGCCCGAGACGATGCCGAAGAGATCGGCGTCGTTCTGCGCGAACGCGGGAGCGCCGCCGCCCTCGAGGCAAGCGACGATCTGCCACTGGTTGACGAGGTCGACGTAGCGTCGCAACGGCGATGTGCTCCATGCGTACTGCGCCACGCCGAGACCCGCATGCGGCGCGGGGTGCGTGATCATCCGCACCCGACCGGCCGGACCGAAAGCCGCGTTCTGCGCGCGGTAGATGCCGGCCACGCCGCAATCGGCGAGCAGCTTTCCCCAGGTGCTGTTGGCCAGGATCATCAGCTCGGCGACGACCGTGTCGAGCGGCGCGCCACGACGGCGTTCAGTGATCGAGACGCGTTCCTCCCCGTCGACCTCGTCGACGCGGAAGTTGTAGTCGGCGCGTTGATGGTTCTCGGGTCGCAGGCCCGACGCGACCCGCGCCTCCTGGCGCCTGGCATGCAGGGCCTTCGCGAAATGCCAGAGCACCGTCAGCTCCTGCTTGCGCGGGTAGTCGACGTCACCATCGCCCGCGCCGCTCGCGAGGTTCGCGTCGGTGACGACGTCGTCGAGCAGGTTGTGGCGCAGGTTGTCGGCGATCGGCACGCGCTCGATGCGAGAGGTCGAAGCCGTGATGCGCCAGCCCGCCTCCCCGTCGTCGATCGCATCGACATACAACGAGATCGCCGGACAGGCGCGACCGGCCGCGAGCGTGAACGCCTCGACGACCGCATCGGGCAGCATCGTGATCTTCTCGCCGGGCGAATAGACCGTGGAGTAGCGGTCGTGCGCGATCGCGTCGATCGGATCGTCGCGACGGATCGCGAGACCCGGTGCCGCGATGTGGACGCCGATGCGCCAGGCCTTCGCGCCGGGGGCCGCATCGGGCGGCACGTCGATCGCGGTGACCGACAGCGCGTCGTCGATCTCGGTGGTCGCCGCATCGTCGATGCTGAAGGCCGCGACTGCCGCGAGCGGCAGGTCGCCGAAGGTGGGGATGACGACCGAGGGGAACTCGACGCCGCGCGGAAACTGCTCGAACACGAAGCGATCGCGATGCAGCGCCTGGACCGACGCGAAGCCACCGACCGCGAGCAGCAGCCGCTCGGCCGTGGTCGAACGCGCGGAGGCCGCGTCGATCAGCGCCTTGTATTCGATGCGGTTGCGATCGGGCCTGAACAACAACTCGCGAACCAGCGGAGCGATGGCATCGGGCAGCCGTCCAGCGATCAGATCGTCGCGCCACGTAGCCTGCTGCACGGCCTCGCGCTGCTTGCGTTCGATGCCGGCCAGCGCGGCCTTCAGCGAGTCCGGCGGAGCGGGCCGATAGTTGCCGCGACCCTTGCGATAGAAATACATCGGGGCCGAGTGGAGGCGCGTCACCAGCGCGGCCGACTCGACCGCCGTGGCGGCGCGGCCGAAGTAGTCGGTCGCGAGGTCCTTGAACGAGAACTCGGCCTGCGGCGCGCATTCCCACAGGAACTCGAGGTCGATGGACTCGGCCAGCGCGTGCGCGTCGCGCATCAGCGTGGCCGCGTCGGGGTCGCGGAAGTCGAACAGCACATGGCCGCTCTTCACCTTGCTGCGCTTGCCGGTTGCGGACTCGACCTGCATCGAAGCGCCCTGATCGGACAACACGTTGCCGGCCTTGAAAACGCCGTCTTCTTCATAGAACACATTCATCGTCGTATCTTAGCGGTGATGGCGACCGGGTTTCGCGCCGCGCGAGCCCATTGGAGCGGGTTTGCAACAGGCGGCGCCGTTCAGCCGCCGGACGGCGGGCCCGGTCGCCGCCCTGACCATCGCCGGACGAAGAACACCACCAGGGGAATCACGATCACGGACATCACCCACTGCCCGTACTTCTCGACGAAACGCATCGGGTCGACTTCGACTTCGACAGGCACCTACAGCCCAGGCGGGCGGATCAGCGTCTCGTGACCGCCGACCACGACGACGCCTTCGAGTACGAAGACCAGCGTGTGCTGGCCCGCGTCCGAAGGCACCAGCGTCCAGGTCCACACCGTCGGCTCGCCGGTCTTCACCGCCTGTTCCTGCGCATCCTTCGGATCGAAGTCGAAGCCGGGGCGAGCAGGCGCGCCCGCATCCGCGGCACCAGTCGCACGCCGGACTACGTGTCGCGCACGTCGGCCTCGCCGCGCGTGACGGCGTCCTGCCTGCGCAGGGTGGCCAAGTCGGTCGGCGAGACGATCATCTGTGCGATGACCTCGCGGCCCTGTTTCATCGTCGACGGCACGCGGATCACGCTGCTGCCGAGCGCCGGCCCTTCGATGACCGCCGGCCCACCCGCCGGGCGATCGCGGCCCGGCCGTTCGTGTGGGGGCACGGCGGGCGCGGGCGTCGGCGCCAGTGCCGGCTTCAGCGAAGGAGGCTCGATGGCGGTGGGTGACGTGGACGCCGGCGGAGCAGCAGTCACCTGCGTCTTCTCCCCGCATCCGCCGAGCAGAAACAGGCCGACGACGAGAGTCAGGACGACGCGTCGAACACCTTCCATGACTTCGTGCTCCCGGTGCTGTGCGATACGGCTGGTCGTGGGCGCCCGCGTCGCAGCATGGCATAGCCCCGGGCCGCAGCGTCACCGAGGGCCGTTGCTAGCATCGTCGCAGCTCATCCTGGAGACAAGACGCATGGACGTGATCGACTACGAGATGTTCGGCAACGAGATGCAGTCCGTCGGCAAGGTCAAGACCGCGCTGTTCGGCGGCGAAGGCCTGTTCTTCGCGACATTGCGCGGACCCGGTCACATCTGGCTGCAGTCGCTGCCGTTCTCGCGACCGGCCAGCCGCGTGTTCGCGGCGGCACCGCAAGGCGGCGGCAAGGGTCGCGACGAAGGCGGCTTCGGCAGCCTGATCGGCGCCATGGCGGTGGGTGGGCTGCTCGGTGGACTGCTGGGCGGTGACGAGGACGCCTGACCGGCGTCCTTCAGCTCTTGGCGTTCATCCTGCCGCGAAGCTGCTCGATCAGCGTTTTGCAGACGTCGCGAGTCGAAAGACATTGTGCTTGCTCGGCCAGGTTGTTCCGTTCCTCCAAGGACTGGCGGAACCGGCCGAGGAGGGACCTCTCCTTCGCTGCGGCCCGCAGATCGCCGGTCTGTTGCAGCAGCTGGCGGGCGCGGTAGTCGAGCGATACCATCGATGCGTCGAGCAAGGCGATGACGCGTTCGGCCTCGACCAACCAGGCCGCAACGGACGATGCCGATGGGGGCGCCCTCGTCAGGAGCTGTCGAGCAGAGTCGATTGGATCGGGCGTCTCAGCCACGGCGACTCAAGGAACTTGATCCTTGCCGAATAACTGGCGAAACCAGCTCACCTGCGACGCCATGCAAAAACGCGGTCTCATCGCCGGGTGTGACGCGATCTACGAGCGACATACTTCAGCAGCACGCCATCCATCCGCGACTGCCAGCCGCCGCCCGTCGACCTGAAGTACGCAAGAACATCCTGGCAATAGCGCACCGAGACCAGTTGCTTCGGATGTTCCGACTTCGGGCGACCGCGTAGCGACCTCATCGGCACCATCGCCTTGAGTTGCTTTGCACTCAATGGCTGCGCATCGCGATCGTCCTTCGCCGCGGACGTGATGGCGCGGTTCTCGGCATCGCGAAGGCAGCGGCGCTTAGGTTTTTCCGGCATCGCGTTCGACCTCCCGCTATCTGGCTAGATACTGCTGCTTTCGTCAGTGGCAGCGATCGACCGGTGATCGGACACCACTTCGTCGACGATGGCGCGGAAAATGAGCAAGACAACCCCGGGGTTGACACCATGCTGCACGGCGAGTGAGCGCAGACGACGTTCTTGCGCCGCTTCGCGCGCAGCATCGATCGGACCCAGACCAGAAGTCGCTTTCAGCCTTCCCACGTCGCGCGTTACTCGGAACCGTCGACCAAGAAGCTCGACGAGAGCTTCGTCGATTGAATCGATCTGCTGCCTCAGATGCACCAACTCGCAATTCAACATGAAAACTCCCGATGACGACGTTCCGATGAAGAGCGAAAAGACAGTTCGATCCCTGCCGAGTAAGCCCCTTGCCGGAACGCGAGCTTGCGACTCATGTCGCCTTCTGTCGCACCAGCTTGACCTGAAGCGTGCAGCCCACCGCGGTCGCATACCGCTTGAGGGTCGAAAGCGAGGGCGCATGCCGACCCGCAGCCTCTAATCGCGAAATGGCACTTTTGGTCGTCCCCATGCGTTCGGCAACCGCATCCTGCGTGAGCCCAGCACGCGCCCTCGCTTTGAGCATCTGACCAGCCACGTGGTACTCGAGCTCCAGGGCATCGAACGCTCCGGTGAACCCTTTCCTCGCTTTGGCCCTGGCAAGAAATGCCTTTTGATCGTGGCGGAGAGGTTCGTTTTTGAGTTCAGCCATCGTGCAACTCCTCGAAGCGCTTACGCGCCAGTTTCAGTTCGCGGTCGGGAGTCTGCTGCGTCTTCTTGACGAAGGCATGAAGGACGACGATACGTCGACCCAGCATGAAGCACTAGCACGCACGACCTATCCCCGCGCGACCACGTGGGCGCAGTTCGAAGAGACCGTCACCGAATGCATGCGAATGCGGCGGGCGAAGATTCGGTCCGCATTCCGCGAGCAACTCCACCAGGTGGACATAGTCGGCCAGCACATCGACGGACCATGACTCGATTTCAGCCAAGACCTTTCCGTGGAAGTACTCGATCTAAAAAGTCATCGAAGAGGTTAGCGTTTTTGCTAACTAGGCACAAGCCGTGTGTTGGCGACGGTCGGCATCGTTGCCACTCCGTCAGGCCACTTCGCCCCCGGAAGTGATCGCGGCCCAGAACGCCTTCGCGGCCGGCGCGTGGGTCGCATCCGCGCGAAAGATGCGGATGTCGAGCGCGATGCGCCACGACATCGGCGCCGCGGCGACCAGCCGTCGCGCGCGCAGGTCGTCCTCGATCAGGCTGCGCGGCAACCACGCCACGCCACGACCGTCGAGCGCCATGCTGCGCAACACCGTCGCGAGATGCGCCGTGAAGACGGTCGTGCCCCCGGCTCCCTCGATCGCAGGGCCACGCAGCGCGGAAACGATGCGACCCAGGCCCGATTCGGCGCTGAACGCCAGGATCGGGACGTCCTTCGACACGCCGGCCTCCAGCCGATGGGTCGCCCGCGAACCGCGTCGATCGCTCGGCCCAGGCGCCGCGACCGGCAGCAAGGCGTCGTGTCCGATCGTCGCCGAAGGAAAGCGTCGATCGAGTCGACCCGGGACCTGCGCATGCGCATGACACAGCATGAAGTCGACGCGCTGCTCGAGCATGCTGTCCTCGCAGCGCTGCAGCACGTCGGACATCAGCTCGATAGGTGTCGTCGGAACGCGCGCCTCGAGGCTGCGCAACCACGACGGCACGAAAGTCAGCGACAGCGCATGGGTCGCGGCAAAGTGCAATGTCGCGGCCCGCGCGTCCTCGACCGCACGCGCATCGCCAGGCAGGCGCGCGATGCGAGCGAGCTGGTCGCGCGCGACGTTGACGAACCAGGAGCCGGCGTCGGTCAGCACGATCGGCTGCACGGCGCGATCGACCAGCGCGACGCCGAGCCACGCCTCGAGCGACTTGATGCGACGGCTGAAAGCCGGCTGCGTTATGTGCCGCGTTTCGGCTGCGCGCGAAAAGTTGCCGGTGGAGGAGAGCGCGAGAAAGTCTTCGAACCAGGACAGATTCATCGGGTCGATCAGGAAGATGCGGTGATGCCGTCACGGCATCAC